>JBJMWH010000233.1:0-15416 GCA_045810245.1 Burkholderiales bacterium
GCGCATCGCTAAACGCGTCCTGAACGCTGTCGAAAATCTTCGTGGCATCGGTGTTGAAATCGGACCAACTGAACATGATCCGGACGCCAGTCCATTCGAGGACGTTCTGGGCTTGCGCCGACGTGACCGCCAAAGTGCAGAACCCTAAGGAGACAAGTCCGCAGCAGCAGACCCGGCGGAGCCCGGCCCCTGCGATCCTTGCAAAACGAAAAAGCGCAAGACGTGCATCGGCTGCGTAAAGCCGCTTGGCGTGCATGGAACTCCTCCCCTTGTTGAACCCGCGCTGTTCGATGCGCTTGGTTCTAGAGTCGTGTTGAATAGCGCGGCGTCGAACGCGGCGTCAACCGACATTTTTCTTAGGGCATGCGGAGATTTATCGAGGCGTCCGGTTTTCGGACAAAAAGAAAACTCTGTTTCGCCTAGCGAGGCGCCGGACGGCGTTGTGGGCATCGCCGCCCTCTCGCTCTTCCGAGTCTGCGCGGAGGTTCGGGCCTATCGGCTACCGCTTAGAAGCGCCCAGCCACACGATCGCGCCGACGGTCAGGAGGGCGCCGGCGACCTGCAGCGGCGTCACCGTGTTCCCGAGGATCAGCCAGGCGAGGAACAGGAGCGCGATCGGCTCGATGTTGAGCGCGGCGGTGTGGGTCGAGGGAAGCTTCGGCAGCACGAAGAAGAGCGAGATGATCGCCAGGCAGTAGAACACGGTGAGGCAGCCCAGCCCGATCCACCCTGCCGCGTCGGCGGGGAACACGATGGCGTGCGCCGCAAGCCCGCCCGCGATCGCGAGCGTGGCGGTCACCGCCGTCATGGCGAAGGTGCGCACGCGTCCGTCCAGGCCCTTGAGCACGTGCGTGTTGAGGTAATACACCACCGCCATGCTGCTGCCGCTCGCGAACGCCCACAGCACGCCCCCTCCGATCTCGCTCCAGCGCGACTGCAGGTGCTCCAGGCGCAGGTCGAGCGCCAGCGCGAGGCCCGCGAGCCCCAGCGCCATAGGCGCGAGCGCCCTCCAGCGTGGCGCCTCCTTGCGCATCGCCCAGGAAACCAGCACGTAGAGCATCGGCGAAGTCTGGAACACGAGCAGCGCGAGCGCGGGCGGGATGCGCGCCACCGCGGAGTAAAGGCAGTAGCTCTGGGTCGCGATCAGGATTCCGGCAAGGAGCGACCACGCACGCAGCTCACGCGGAAACCCGAGGCGCACGCCCTGCAGCTTCATCAGCGCGACGAGGATCAGCGCCGTGCACGACGCGCGCACGGCGACGGCCGCGGCCACGCTCGCGCCGTGGTCGAAGGCGACGCGCGCCGCCAGGTGGTTCGAAGCGAACGACACGCCGACGCCGAGCAGGATCGCGATCCCCAGGCGCGGTGAAAGCTCTATTTCTACCTGCTTCATTTTTCGCTGTTTTTCTCTCTCGAGGTGGCATTATGTCGGCCGTGACGCGCTTCATCGTCCTGTGTTTCATCTGCGTGCCGGCCTTCGCCTGCGATTATCCCGACGACGGAAACCTGCCGCTGCGTCGCGCGGTGAGCAAGGTGAAGTACCTGCCGGAAACCCAGGCCTGGGCGAGCGCCATGCACGAGAGCGGCGCCGTGGCGCAGTACGCATTGCTGCTCGATGCGCCACACCGCAGCCACGGCCGCTGCTACTGGCCGGTCGAGGTGCGCTCCGGCGGCACCCTTTGGCGGCGCTATTACGTCAGCCCGGACGGGAAGCGCGTCCTGCGGCCAGGAGCAGGAGCGCAGCCGCTAGCCACGCCGCCTCGGGCAGCCACGGCAGCAGCGCGCTGAACGCGGGCTCGCGTTCCGCGCCGGTCGCTACGGCGGCGATGCGCAGCGCAACCGCGGCAGCGAGAACGGCGAAGAGCGTGCCAAGGAACCGGCCTTCTCGGCCGGTTCGTCCCAGCGCCACCGCCGCGGTGTAGGCAGCGACGAGGGCAGCGCCCCAGCAGCCGCCGGCAAGAAATTGAGCCGCAAGAAGCAACGGCAGATTGGGCGCCACGGCCGCTGCGAGCGTTGCGATCGCGCCGCACGCCGCGGCGAGCGCCATCGCGTCGCGGACCCCGATCCGCTTCACCAGGCGCACCGCGGCGAACATGAGGAGGTTGAAGCCGACCCAGAACACCGGCATGAGATAGACCAGCTCGGCCGGCGAGGCGAACTTCAGGTAGCGCGACGCGGAGTTGAGCGAATAATGCGCCTGGATTCCCAGGGCGAGGAAAAGCAGCGCGAGGAACAGGCCTGAAGGTGGCAGCGTCGGCGCGGGCTGCGGCTCGCCGCGGGCGTCCCCCGAGCGGCGCCGTTCGGCCACGACCAGGCCGGCGACGGTGGCGACCAGCGTCACGCTCGACAGGACGAACGGGACGCGCGGATCGACGCCGCGCAGCGCGATGCCGAGATAGGGGGCGAGCGCCGAGCCGACCGCGGTTCCGGTCAGAACCAGCGTCGAGAGCCAGGGAATGCTCGGCGTCGCGGCATGGCGCGAGAGCAGCACCCAAGGCGGGGAGCGCAAGGCCGCCGAGGTGACGGCCCATGCGCCGATCGCCGCCAGCAGCACGACCTCGCTCGCGCCAGCGAAGGGAAGCACTATGAAGGCGACGCAGGAAACCGCCGTGACGCCGAGCATCCAGGGGCCGATGCGGGCGAGACCCGCCCGCACCCGGTCGAGCCAGAACCCGGTCAGCACGTCGGTGAGCGCGAACACGACCTGGTCGGCAACGAGGATCCAGGGCACCCAGTGCTTCGGGATCCCGGCCTGCGCGGCGAGCTGCGGCAGGTACACCACGTAGAGCGTCCAAGTCGTGACGAAGAGGAGCTGGGTGACGCCGATCCAGGCGGCCAAAGCCGACGGCGTCTCCTTGAGTGCCAATGGCGTCCCCTTGCTAGGGCTTGAACTGCCGGTCGACGTCGATGCGAAGGCCGTTGGCGAGCCGGTTGGTCTCGTTGGCGAGCCCGACTACCGCCAGCAGCTCCATCAGCATCGGGTCCGTCATTCCCCTCTTGCGCGCGGCCGCGGTGTGCGAATAGGTGCAATATTCGCAGCCATTGGTCGCGCTGACGGCGACGTAGAGCATTTCCTTCACCAGCGGGTCGAGCGCGCCCGGCGCCATCACCTGCTTCACGTTGCGCCAGATTCGCGCGAGCTCCTTCGGATCGTTCGCCAGGGCCTTCCAGAAGTTGTTGATCCAGTCGACGCCGCGTGTCTTCATGATGTCGTCGTACACCGCGCGCACTTCGGCGGACGCCTGCGCGTATTCGATCAGAGGGACGAGCGCCACGTAACCTCCTTGGTTCTCGGTATAGTAATCGGATGAAGCTCCGGGGATCCTGCCATTGCGGCGCGGTGCGCTTTTCGCTCGACTCGCACACTTCCTACCCGTACATGTGGTGCTACTGCTCGATCTGCCGCAAGACCGCGGGCGGGGGCGGCTATGCCATCAACATCATGGGCGAGGCCGATACGCTGAAAGTGAAGGGAAAGACCAGCGTCTATCGCGCCACTCGCCGCGGCGGCGAGCGTCACTTCTGCGGCAAGTGTGCCTCGGCCTTGTGGGTCTGGGACAAGCGCTGGCCTCGCTCGCTCTACCCGTTCGCCTCCGCGATCGACACGCCGCTGCCCAAGCCGAAGGAGCGTCAGCTTATCTTTCTCGAGTCCAGGCCGCGCTGGGCATTTCTTCCCGAAGGTAGGAAATTCAAGACCTACCCCAAGGAAGCGATCGTCGATTGGCATCGCAGGCGGGGATTGCTCGAACCATGACGCAGTGGCTTGGTGCGCTCGACCCCGGCCTCATGATCGTCGGCATCGCGCTCGCCGCAGTATTCCTCTCGCTGCCTTTTTTCGTCGCTTCACTGCGACGGCTGCGTCAGGTGAAGCTCGTCCGCGGAACGCTGTACCTGCTCTTCGGGGGCGTGGTGGTGCTGATCGGCGTGGCCGCGGGCCTGGTGGCGACGAACCTCGTCACCTATGCCCGCCTCACTCACGAGCAGGAGGCCGCGCGTGTCACCACGCGACAGCTCGGCGAGCGACAATTTGCGGTGAGCGTGCAGACGCCCGGCGGGCCGCCGCGGGACTTCCAGGTGCGCGGCGACGAGTGGCAGATCGACGCGCGGGTCCTGAAATGGCGTGCGCTGGGTACCCTGCTGGGCTTCGATAGCGTGTACCGCCTGGAGCGGCTTTCGGGCCGCTACGGCGACGTCCAGTCCGAGCGCAGCGCCCCGCGGACGGTGTATGAGCTCGCTGCCGATCCGGGCGTCGACTTCTGGAGCGTGGCGCGGCGTTATCCGCGCTACCTGCCGTTCGCAGACGCGCTCTACGGCAGCGCGGCTTATGTGCCGATGGCGGAGGGCGCCGAGTACGTGGTGTCGGTGTCTGCGAGCGGTCTGGTCGTGCGCCCCGTCAACGACGCCGCCCGTCAGGCGGTCGGCGGCTGGAAGTAAAGTCGCTGTAGAATGCGGGCCGCCGAATGAAGTTTTTCTTCGATCTCCTGCCGGTGCTGGCCTTTTTCGTCGCCTTCCAGGTTGCCGGCATCTATGTAGCGACCGCCGTCGCCATCACCACCACCGTGGTGCAGGTGGCGTGGCTCAAGCTGCGCGGCAAGCGCGTCGACGCGATGGTCTGGGCGAGCCTCGCGATCATCGTCGTGTTCGGCGGCGCGACGCTCGTGCTGCAGGACGAGACCTTCATCAAGTGGAAGCCGACGGTGCTCTACTGGCTGCTCGGCGTCGTGCTAGGCGGTGCGGCGCTCGTGTTCCGCCGCAACCTGATCCGCGCCATGCTGTCAGAGCAGGTGCGGCTGCCCGACCCGGTGTGGAACCGCCTGAACTGGAGCTGGGTCGGATTCTTTGTCTTCATGGGCGGCCTCAACCTTTACGTCGCGTTCAACTACTCCACCGACCTCTGGGTCAACTTCAAGCTGTTCGGCGGCATGGGCCTCATGCTCGTCTTCGTCGTGGTACAGGCCCTGTTCCTCGCGCGGCACGTAGAAGACAAGCAATGAGCGTCGCCGAAACGATCCGCGAGCGGCTTGCCGCGCTCGAGCCGCAGGCGCTCGACCTCGTCGACGAGAGCGAGCAGCACCGCGGCCATGCCGGCTACCGTGAAGGCGGCGGCACGCACTGGCGACTGTCGATCGTGTCGCAGCGCTTCAGCGGCCGCAGCACGCTCGAGCGGCACCGCATGGTCTACGGCGCGCTCGGCGCCCTCATGCAGCACCCCATCCACGCGCTCGCCATCACGGCGCGCAGCCCGGAAGAGACGAAAGGAAAGCGATGAAAAACTGGATGTATGCAGTCCTTCTGCTGGCTGCCCCGGCGCTGGCGCAGGTGCCGCTGCCGACCAAGGACGAACCCGCCAAGAAGGAAGCCGCGAAAAAGGACGCCGCCAAGAAGGAGGCGGCCCAGGGCGGCAACATCGCCAAGGTCAATGGGGTCGCGGTGCCTCGCGCCCGCCAGGACCTCCTGATGCAGCAGCAGGGCGCGCGCGGCATGCCCGATAACGAGCAGACCCGCACGCTGGTGCGCGACGAGCTCATCAACCGCGAGGTGCTCTATCAGGAGGCGCAGAAGGCCGGTGTCGGCAAGAAGCCCGAGGTCCAGGCGCAGGTCGACATGGCGCGCCAGGAGGTGGTGGTCAGCGCCTACGTGCGCGACTGGGTGCGCACCCACCCCGTCACCGACGCCGACGTGCAGAAGGAATACGACCGCGCCAGGTCGCAGGCCGGCGACAAGGAATATCGCGCCCGGCACATCCTGGTCGAGACCGAAGAGCAGGCGAAGGGCTTGATCGAGGAGCTGAAGAAAGGCGGCAAGTTCGAGGACCTGGCGACCAAGAACTCGAAGGACCCAGGCAGCGCGAGCCGCGGCGGCGACCTCGACTGGAACGTGCCGGGCACCTACGACAAGCAGTTCGCCGATGCGCTGGTGAAGCTCGAGAAGGGCAAGTACACCGACACGCCGGTGCACACCCGCTTCGGCTACCACATCATCATGCTCGAGGACACGCGCCCGGTGAAGTTTCCGGCGCTGAACGAAGTGCGCCAGCGCATCAGCCAGCAGGTCACCCAGGCCCGGATCGAAGAGCTGGTGAAGTCGCTGCGCGCGAAGGCGAAGGTGGAGTAGCGGACCTCACAGGAGGAAATCATGGCGAGGTACGGCACGAAGTCGCGGCAGAAGGTGAAGCGGGCGATGCACGAGAGGAAGCGCGGCAAGCTGCGGAGCGGCCGCTCCGGCAAGAAGGTGAAGAGCCGCAAGCAGGCGATCGCCATAGGCTTGTCGGAGGCGCGGCGCGCCGGCGCCAAGGTCCCGCGCAGGAAGGGCAGAAAGCGCAAATCCTCGCGCAAGAAGAAGTAGCGCCGGGACGCCTGTTCCAGGTGGTGCGCGACGACCTCCTCAAGCAGCCGGTCGAGGCGATCGTCAACGCCGCCAACGGGCACCTCGCGCACGGCGGAGGCGTCGCCGGAATCATCTCGCGCGCCGCCGGGCCGGCCCTGCAGGCCGAGTCCGACGCGCTGGTGGCGGCGCGCGGCCCGCTCCCGACCGGCTCGGCGGTCGTCACTACCGCCGGGGCGCTTCCCTTCAAGGGCGTCATCCACGCCGTCGGACCGCGCCACGGCGAAGGCGACGAGGAGCGCAAGCTCTTTGAGGCCTTGGCAAATTCCTTCAGGCTTGCTCTGGACAACGGCTGGAATTCCGTGGCCTTCCCCGCGGTCTCGAGCGGCATCTTCGCAGTGCCGCTCGAGATCTGCGCCCGCGCCTACCTCAAGGCGGCACGCGCCTCCCCGCTCCGTAATGTGCGGCTATGCTTGCGCGACCAACCCATTGTCGATGCAGTTCTCAAGGAGATGAAGGCATGAGGCGGCTCATCGTCATTCTGGCGCTCGCGCTCCCGGGCGGGGCGCACGCGCAGCAAACCGAAAAGGCGACCTTCGCGATGGGCTGCTTCTGGTGCGCCGAGGAGGCGTTCGAGAAGGTGCCCGGGGTGATCCAGGCGGTTTCGGGCTACACCGGGGGCAAGGTGAAGAACCCGAGCTACGAGCAGGTCTCGAGCGGCCGCACAGGCCACACCGAGGCCGTGCAGGTGACCTTCGACCCGTCGAAAGTGAGCTACGACAAGCTGCTCGATACGTTCTGGCTCAACCACGACCCGAGCGTGACCGACCGGCAGTTCTGCGACGCGGGCTCGCAATACCGGCCCGAGATCTTCTACCACTCGGAGGAGCAGAAGCGTCTTGCCGAAGCCTCGAAGGCGAAATGGGAAAAGGCGAAGCCGTTCCGACAGCCGCTTCTCACGCCGATTACCGCGGCCAGCGAGTTCTATCCAGCCGAGGATTACCATCAGGACTATTACAAGAAGAACCCGGTGCAGTACCGCTTCTACGTCACCGGGTGTGGACGCTACGCGCGGCTCGACCAGCTTTGGGGACCACTAAGGAAACACTAGCCGTTGAATTCGTCAGGGCTGTTTCTTCGGATTACGGACCGCCGGATCTTCATCCTTGATGTGCTTCTTGCCGACGCGTTCGGCTTCCTGCATCTCGCGCGCCTCCTGGTCCGACTTCGGCGCAGCATCATTCGCTGCTTCGTCGACCTTGCCGGAATCGATGAATTTCTTGGTGCGCTTGTCGTAGTCCTTGGCGGCGGTGTAGCTGCCTTCGCCTTCGACTTTGTCCTTGCGTTCCATGCGTGTCTCCTGTGTTAAACGGAGCCCTCGCAAGGTCCATGCCTGTTCAGAACTTGCGCACGCGCTCGATATCGCTGACGCGGCCGTGGCGCAAGACTACGGTCGTGGTGAAGGGATCGCCCGGCGTGGGGAAGTAGGTATAGGTCTTGACCGGCCCCGAGTCCCAAAGGAGAAGATCGGGCTCGCCGGCGATGGTGATGAACTCGCCTTCGCTCATGCCGCGGTGGATTGCAACGTACTTGCGGAAATCGAGCCCTTTCGGGGGGCGGGGCATAACGGCCGCGCGCTCGGCGGCCTCGCGCGCCTCGATCTGCTCGCGGCGCGCCAGGCGCTGCTCCAGCCGCTCGCCCTGGCAGCGCACGGTGTAGCACTCGGCGCCCTCGTTCACCGCGGCCCGAGGCTCGGCCTCGATGTCGACTTTGGTCGCCTTGACGCCCTTCGGCGGAGCTTCGTTGGAGTAATGCACCGTGCCCTTTTCATCGACCCAGCGATAGACTTCCGCCGCGGCCGGCAGGGCAAGAAGAAGAATCACGCAGGCGAGCGCACGCACAGCTGCACATTCTATTCCCGCGCCGGCGGCGCGCCCGGCATTTATCCCGCTTCGTCGATCCAGGCCATCTGGATGGCCTCGAGGATCTTTTCCCCGCAGCGTTTCGGATCGTCGGCGAACCCCGGCAGGGCCATCACCCATTTGTAAAGATCTACGAAATTCACCGTCTTGGGGTCCTGGTCGGGATGCGCATCGGCGAGCGCGATCGCGATGTCCTGCGTGTCGGTCCACTTCACGGCTTCTTCCCGCCCCCTTCGCGCTCGTAGTTGATGGTGTATTTCGGAATCTCGATCGCGAGGTCCTCGTCGGCCACCTTGGCCTGGCACGAAAGGCGCGAAGTCGCCTCGAGGCCCCAGGCTTTATCGAGCATGTCTTCCTCCTTCTCGGAGGCCTCGTCGAGCGAATCGAAGCCCTTGCGCACGATCACGTGGCAGGTGGTGCAGGCGGCCTGCTTCTCGCACGCATGCTCGATGTCGATGCCGTTCTCGAGCAGCGTGTCGCAGATCGACACGCCGGGCTGGGCCTCGACCTCGGCACCCTCGGGACAGAGCGCATGCCCTGGCAGAACCTTGATCGTCGGCATCAAAGGCTGCCGATTATCCGGCCGGCGAGCGCGCGCTTGATTCCGGCGTCCATGCGGCGCGCGGCGAATTCGTCGGTCGCGCGGTTCAGCGCTTCGGCTGCCTGCTTGATCGCGCGGTGATCCGTGCCTTGCAGCAGATTCTCCAGCCGCGCTGCCGCGTCCTCGATGGCTTTCAGCTCTTCGGGGCTCAAGAGACGCTTATCCATGTTGAGGGCAGAACGTGTTGCTTCGATGAGCCGCCGGCCGTCCACGCGGTACTCGGCGAGCGCGCGCGCGTGGACGTCCTCCTTCGCGTGCTCGAACGACTCGCGCAACATGCGCTCGATGTCCGCGTCGGCGAGGCCGTACGAGGGCTTCACGTCGATCGATGCCTCCACCCCGGTGCTCTTCTCCCGCGCGCTCACCGAGAGCAGGCCGTCGGCGTCGACCTGGAAGGTCACGCGCACCCGCGCCGCGCCCGCCGCCATGGGCGGGATGCCCTTCAGCTCGAAGCGCGCGAGCGAGCGGCAGTCGGCCACCAGCTCGCGCTCGCCCTGGACCACGTGAAAGCTCATCCCGGTCTGGCCGTCCTTGAACGTGGTGAACTCCTGGGCCTTGGCGGCGGGGATGGTGGTGTTGCGTGGAATGATCTTCTCGGCGAGTCCGCCCATGGTCTCGACGCCGAGCGACAGCGGAATGACGTCGAGGAGCAGCCAGTCCTCGCCTTGAGGCTTGTTGCCGGCCAGCACGTTCGCCTGCATCGCGGCGCCGAGCGCCACCACCTTGTCCGGGTCGAGGTTGTTGAGCGGGTCGCGGCGGAAGAATTCGCCCACCGCGCGCTGAATCTGCGGCATGCGGGTCGCGCCGCCCACCATGACGACGCCTTTCACTTCGTCGACCGTAAGGCCGGCGTCGCGCAGCGCCTTGCGCACCGGGCCGAGCGTCTTCTGCACCAGGGTCTGGGTAATGCCGCAAAAAGTCTCGGAATCGATCCTCAGGTCGATGACCTCGCCCGTGGAGAGGCGCGCGGTGATCGGCGCCTCGCCGTGGAACGTGAGATGCTCCTTCGCCTCGCGCGCCCGCACCTGGAGCAGGCGCATGTCCTTCGGGTCGAGCGGCGGCAGCTTGCCCTGCTCGACGATCCAGCAGAACACCCGCTGGTCGAAGTCGTCGCCGCCGAGCATCGAATCGCCGCTCGTCGCGATCACCTCGAACACCCCGCGGGAAAGCTTGAGGATCGAAATGTCGAAGGTGCCACCGCCGAGGTCGTAGACCGCGTAGAGGCCTTCGGCGGCGTTTTCGAGGCCGTATGCGATGGCCGCCGCGGTGGGTTCACTCAGAAGGCGCAGCACGTTGAGCCCGGCAAGCCGGCCGGCATCCTTGGTGGCCTGGCGCTGGGCATCATCGAAATACGCCGGCACCGTGATCACCGCGCCGCTCAGGTTTCCTCCCAGCGACAGCTCGGCACGGACCCTGAGCACTTTCAGAATCTCGGAGGAAATCTCCACCGGAGACTTGACCCCCGCGGCAGTACGGATCTGCACCATGCCGGGCGCATCCACGAAGTCGTAGGGTGCGTTCTCGATGTGAGCGACGTCGCGCAGCCCGCGGCCCATGAAGCGCTTGACCGAGATCACGGTGTTCTTGGGGTCGAGCGCCTGCTTCGCCTGCGCCGGGTAGCCCACTTCGACGGTGCCGTCCCTGCCATAACGCACCACCGAGGGCAGGAGCGGGCGGCCGAGGGAGTCGGGCAGCACCGTCGGCGTGGCGCTGCGCACCGTAGCGACCAGCGAGTTCGTGGTGCCGAGGTCAATACCGACCGCGAGGCGCTCCTCGTGCGGCGCCGGCGACATTCCGGGCTCGGAGATGTGCAGCAGCGCCATTATTCGATTTCCTCGTACGCCACGTCGATCTCCGAATCGAGCCGGTCGAGGAACATCAGCTTCCTGACGAGCTCGGCGGCGCCGCTGTAGTCCTTCCTCTCATCGATGGCGGCGCCGATCTCTTTCTCGAGCGCCTTTTTCGCTGACGCCAGGCCCGCGCGCAGGCGCTCCAGCCTCGATGGGTCCTTCTTTCCGGTCGCGGCTTCGAGCTCCTCGCGCAGCTCGAGCTGCTGCATCAGGAAATCGGCCGGCATCCGAGTATTGGTCTCGAACGCCACGTCGACGCCGTGCAGCTCGAGGAGATGGCGGCCGCGTTGCACCGGGTCCTTGAGCGTGCGGTAGGCCTCGTTGACCCGGGTGGTCCACTGCAGCGACGCCCGGCGCTCGGCGTCGCCGGCATGCGCGAAGCGGTCGGGATGGACCTGGGCCTGGATCTCGCGGTACGCCTTTTCCAGCATCCGCTCGTCCAGGCCATATGAAGGAGACAGCCCGAAGAGCTCGAAGTGGTTGTGCATGGATGCGGGAAGGAAATTCCCGATCCTCTGCTAGACGTTAAAGGACTCCCCGCAGCCGCATTCGTCCTTGACCTTGGGGTTCTTGAACTTGAAGCCCTCGTTGAGACCCTCGCGCGCGTAGTCGAGCTCGGTGCCGTCGATGTAGTGCAGGCTCTTCGGGTCGACCATCACCTTCACGCCGTGGCTCTCGAACTGCACGTCGTCCGGATTGGGCTGGTCGACGAATTCGAGCTTGTACGCCATTCCCGAGCAGCCCGAAGTGCGCACCCCGACGCGCAGGCCGACCCCCTTGCCGCGCTTGGCGAGGAAGTTCTGCACGTGGGTCGCGGCCTTCTCGGTGAGCGTGATGGCCATCAGGCGACCTTTTTCTGTTCCACCGAATGCTTTTTCTTGTAATCGTCGACCGCGGCCTTGATCGCATCCTCGGCGAGGATCGAGCAGTGGATCTTCACCGGCGGAAGCGACAGCTCCTCGGCGATCTGGGTGTTCTTGATGGTCGCCGCCTCGTCCAGGGTCTTGCCCTTGACCCACTCGGTGACGAGCGAGCTCGAGGCGATGGCCGAGCCGCAGCCGTAGGTCTTGAAGCGCGCGTCCTCGATGCGGCCGTCGGCGCCGACCTTGATCTGCAGCTTCATCACGTCGCCGCAGGCCGGGGCGCCGACCATGCCGGTGCCGACCGAATCGTCGCCCTTGTCGAAGGCGCCGACGTTGCGGGGATTCTCGTAGTGGTCGATGACCTTTTCGCTGTATGCCATGGTTGTTCCTTTATCCGTCTAATGTGCAGCCCACTGCACAGAGTTCAAGTCGATGCCGTCCTTGTACATTTCCCAGAGCGGCGAGAGCTCGCGCAGCTTCTCCACCTTCCGGCGGATGAGCTGCGCGGCGTAGTCCACTTCGTCCTCGGTAGTGAAGCGGCCCAGCGTGATGCGGATCGAGCTGTGCGCGAGCTCGTCGTTGCGTCCCAGCGCGCGCAGCACGTACGAAGGCTCGAGCGACGCCGAGGTGCACGCCGAGCCCGAGGACACGGCAATGTCCTTCACCGCCATGATGAGCGACTCGCCCTCGACGAAGTTGAAGCTCACGTTGAGATTGTGCGGGATGCGGCGCTCCAGGTCGCCGTTCACGTACACCTCTTCCATGTCCTCGATGGCGTTCCACAGCCTGTCGCGCAGGGCGCGCACCCGCTCGTTCTCCGTCGCCATCTCGGCCTTGGCAAGGCGCGCCGCCTCGCCGAAGCCGACGATCTGGTGTGTCGCGAGCGTGCCGGAGCGGAACCCCCGTTCGTGGCCGCCGCCGTGGATCTGCGCCTCGATGCGCACTCGCGGCTTGCGCCGGACATAGAGCGCGCCGATTCCCTTCGGGCCGTAGATCTTGTGCGCGGTGATCGTCAGCAGGTCGGCCTTGAGCTTCGCCAGGTTGATCTCGACTCTTCCAGCGCCCTGAACCGCGTCGACGTGGAACACGATGCCCTTCTCGCGGCAGAGCTCGCCGATCTCCCAGACCGGCTGGATCACGCCGATCTCGTTGTTCACCATCATGATCGAGACCAGGATGGTGTCGGGACGAATGGCCGCCCTCAGTTTTTCTAAACTGATGATCCCATTGGGTTCAACGTCGAGATAGGTGGCTTCGAAGCCTTGGCGCTCGAGCTCGCGCACCGTGTCGAGCACCGCCTTGTGCTCGGTCTTCTGCGTGACGATGTGCTTGCCCTTCGTCTTGTAGAAGTTCGCCGCGCCCTTGAGGGCGAGGTTGTTCCCTTCAGTCGCGCCCGAGGTCCAGACGATCTCCTTCGGGTCGGCGCCGATCAGCGCAGCCACGTGCGCCCGCGCCTCCTCCACGGCGGCCTCGGCCTTCCAGCCGAACGCATGGGAGCGGCTCGCCGGATTGCCGAAGAACTCGGTGAGGTACGGGATCATCTTCTCGGCAACCCTCGGGTCGACCGGCGTGGTCGCCGAATAGTCGAGGTAGATGGGCAGCCTCATGCCGCCACCTTCTCCTCCGACGGCTTTTCGATCTGCCTGAAATCCTTGATGACAGAAACCGGCTTGCCGCTCTGATGGGCGACCAGGTCGGCGAGGCTCACCGACGAGAGGTAATCGTGCATCTTTTCGTTGAGCGTCGCCCAGAGGTCGTGGGTCATGCAGCGCTTCTCATCGTGGCAGTTCTCCTTGCCGCCACACTGGGTCGCATCGAGCGGCTCGTCCACGGCCGTGACGATGTCCGCCACGGTGACCGACGGGGTCGGCTGCGCGAGGTTATACCCGCCGCCCGGGCCGCGCACGCTGGAGACCAGCTTCGCGCGCCGCAGCTTGCCGAAGAGCTGCTCGAGATAGGAAAGCGAGATGTGCTGACGCTCGCTGATCGCCGCGAGCGTAACGGGGCCGCGGTTCTGGCGCATCGCCAGGTCGACCATCGCGGTCACTGCGAACCTGCCTTTGGTAGTGAGTCTCATGTGCTGTATCCGGTGTCCAATACCCGATAAGGATGCTCAAGTATACCGCAGTCGAAAGCCGAGTGAAACCCTCGGGTACTAATTATTTGACCGCGCGCAGGTTTTTGTCGGTTTCAGCCGCGTCCGAATCGCCCTCGAGGCGTGCAAGCCGGTCTTGCAGAGCCTCGAGCGTGCGCTCGAGCTCTTGCGAGTGCTCGACGAGCTTCTGGATCGCCTTCGATTGCGGGTCCTCCTGGTCTTGGACTACCGCATAGGCCGCGAAGCGTTCTGCACTCTTCGTGGTGGGATCTTCCACGATCTTGCCGGGAATTCCCACGACTGTGGCGCCGGCTGGGACCGACTTCACGACTACGGCGTTGGACCCGATCCTCGCACCGGGGCCGACCACGAAGCCGCCCAGGATCTTGGCGCCCGCGCCCACGACCACCCCCTCACCGAGCGTGGGATGGCGCTTTTCGCCTCGGTAGAGGGAGGTGCCACCGAGCGTGACGCCCTGATAGATGGTACAGCCGTCGCCGACTTCGGCCGTCTCTCCTATCACCACGCCCATTCCGTGATCGATGAAGACGCAGCTTCCGATTCTGGCCCCCGGGTGGATTTCGATTCCAGTGAGCCAGCGGCCGAGGTGCGAAGTAAAGCGCCCCAGCCAAGTCAGCCGACGCAGCCAGAACCAGTGCGCGAGCTTGTGGATGTAGATCGCATGGAGGCCCGGATAGCAGGTGAGCACTTCCCATGCGCCGCGCGCGGCAGGGTCGCGGTCGAGAATGCAGGCGATGTCGGCGCGCAGCTTCGTGAACATGAAGGCCATATTAGAGTTTCCGACTGTTTTGATCAACTATTTGCCGCTCATTTTCCGAGTAGCGCCCTCAGAAGGCCCCGCATGATATTGACCTCCTCGCGCTCGAGCGCGGGCACGCGCGAGAAAAGCCGGCGCCAGCGCTCCCGCAGCCGCGATCCGCTCGCCATGAAGTTCGTCTGCCGTGCCGCTTCTTCCAGATGCGCATAGAGCCCTTCAAGATCGGCGACCGTGGCCGCTTTCTCGCTGCGGCCGCTGACTTCCCTCGGACTTTGCGCCATGAAGAGCTCGTAGGCCATCACCTGCACGGCTTGCGCGAGGTTGAGCGAGCTGAATTCCGCGCTGGCCGGAATGTGGACCAGGAACTGGCAGGCGAAGACTTCTTCGTTGCTCAAGCCAGCAGTCTCGTTGCCGAACACGAACGCCACATCGCCGTCCAGCTCCATCGCGCGCGCCGCCGCGCCGCGCGCGTCGAGCACCTGCGGCGACCATTCGCGCGGTCGCGCCGACATGGCGAAGGCCGCGACGCAATCGCGAATTGAATCCTCCAGCGAAGCATGCAGGGTGGCCGCTCTGAGAACATCCACGGCGTGCGTGGCCATCCAGTCGGCTTCCGGCGCGGGATAGCGCTCGGGCGCAATCAGGCGCAGGTCGGCGAGGCCCATCGTCTTCATCGCGCGCGCCGCGGCGCCGATGTTGCCTGGATGGCTGGGACGGCAGAGCACGATCCGGATTCTCGGCACAGCCCGTAGAATACGCGGCCCTGCATCTGGTACCGCCCATCTAGCCCCTTTATGCATCCCATGCTGAACATCGCGGGGCGCGCCGCGCGCCGCGCCGGCTCGATCATCAACCGCGCCGCGCTCGCGGGCGGCCTCAAGGTGCGCTCCAAGCGCATGAACGACTTCGCCACCCAGGTCGACGACGCCGCCGAAGAAGCGATCATCGACATCGTGCGCAAGGCGTACCCCGACCACAGCATC
>JBJMWH010000234.1:0-5937 GCA_045810245.1 Burkholderiales bacterium
TCCAACGGCAAGGTCGGCGGCCTTGGCCAGTCGTACTTCTGCATGTCGCAGTGGTGGATGGGGATCATGAAGCCGCCGGCGCTCGCATGCCTCGGCGCGTACGACGGCTTCAACGATCCTTACCGCGCCACCTGCTATACCGGCGGCATCCCCGGCCAGTTCATCCCCGGCTACTGGTGGAACCAGAACCGCATCATCAACCGCTTTCCGGCGAACGGCGCCGCGCCGCGGGTGCAGGAAACCGATCTCGACGCGATGATCACCGCACATCCCGCTTACGACGAGTTCTGGCGCGCACGCTGCGCCTGGGAACGCCTGCACGAGATCAGCGTGCCGCTCTACTCGATCGGCATCTGGGGAAAGGTCGATCTCCATACGCGCGGCAACATCGAAGGCTTCCGCCGCGCCCGCGGCCCGCGAAAGCTGCAGATGCGCGGGCCGATCAACGCCTGGGCGGCGAACGCGGAGTTCAACGGCGTCGCGCTCCACGAGAAGGTGCTGCTGCCCTTCTACGATCGTTTCCTGAAAGGCAAGGACACCGAATGGGAGAAACGTCCCGCGGTGGAGTACTTCGTGCGCGGCGCCGATCTGTTCAGGACCGCCGACACATGGCCACCCGCCGGCGTGAAGTACAAGGTTTGGCATTTGGCTGCCGGACCGACCGGCAGCGTCACTTCGTTGAATGACGGATCGCTTTCACCTTCACATCAGGAAGGAAGCGAGGCGACAACCTATGCTTATCCGAATCCCGGCTGGGCGAGCGGCGTGGTGGGCTTCGGGCCGGCCGGGCCTGCAGGCGGCTTCGATCCAGTGCGGCGCGTCCTCACGTTCACCACCGCGCCGCTGGACAAGGATCTCGAGATCGCTGGGCCGATCAAGCTCGTGCTCTTCGCGTCCTCGACCGCCAAGGACACGGACTTCGTCGTCAAGCTGTCCGAGCAGTACCCGCAGCCGGCCGAAGAGCGCGCGAAGGGTCTCAATCCCTCCTCGCAGCTCGTCACCAAGGGCTGGCTGCGCGCCTCGCACCGCGCGCTCGACGCGAAGCTCAGCACCGAGATGGAGCCGTACCACTCGCACACCGATCCCCAGCCGCTTACCCCGGGCGAGGTCTACGAGTTCGAGATCAGCATCGAGCCGAACGCTTATCACTTCAGGCAGGGCAACCGCATCCGGCTCGAGATCGTGAACGGGGACTCCCCGATCACCGACGTCCTATGGACTCACTATTACCAGCCCAACAAAATCGGGCAGGACACCGTCCACCACAGTGCCAGGTATCCCTCCCAGCTCATCCTGCCCGTTATGGAATGAACAGGCCGGACTAGCCGGACTGCTTGTTGCCGCCCAACATGCCCTTGGCCGCGCCCATAATGCCGCCACCCTGCTCGCCCGACTGGCCGGACACCGCGTTATCGAGCTGCGACGCCATCGGCCCGGGGAGGCGCTCCTTCAGGTAGCCGACCACGGTGTCGACCGCCGCCCGGGCCTTATCCTCGGGAATGCCTGTGCGCTGGGCGACTTGCTGGATGAGCTGTTGCATGAGGATCTCCAATGGTTGAACGCGGCCGGAGGACCGCCTGCTGTGCCAAGCATGAATCGAACCTGGGAAAGTCAAACTCGGGCGGTGACCCTGTTCTCGGCCAAGGGGCACAATACGAACTGATGAAATTCACTCCCTGGGAAAACCCGGTCGGCACGGAGGGCTTCGAGTTCATCGAGTACGCCGCGCCCGATCCGTTGGCGATGGCCGGGGTGTTCGAGCGCATGGGCTTCAGGGCGATTGCGCGGCACCGCCACAAGGAGGTCACGCTCTATCGGCAGGGCGAGATCAACTTCATCCTCAACGCCGATCCCGAGTCCTTCGCACAGCGCTTCGCGCGCCTGCACGGTCCGAGCGTCTGTGCCATCGCCTTCCGCGTGGAGGACGCCGCAGCCGCGTACCGGCGCGCGACCAGCCTGGGCGCGTGGGGCTTCGCCCACCATGCCGGTCCGGGAGAGCTCAACATCCCCGCGATCAAGGGCGTGGGCGACTCGCTCATCTACTTCGTCGACCGCTGGCGCGGCAAGAACGGCGCCAAGCCCGGCGACATCGGCAACATCGGCTTCTACGACGTCGACTTCGAGCCGCTCGAAGGCGCCACCCTCGACCCCGTCGGCCACGGGCTGCGCTACATCGACCACCTGACCCACAACGTGCACCGCGGCCGGATGAAAGAGTGGGCGGACTTCTACGAGCGCATCTTCAATTTTCGCGAGATCCGCTACTTCGATATCGAGGGGCAGATGACCGGGGTGAAGAGCCGCGCGCTCACCAGCCCCTGCGGCAAGATCCGCATCCCGATCAACGAAGAAGGCAACGACAAGCCCGGCCAGATCAGCGAATACCTCGACACCTACCGCGGCGAGGGCATCCAGCACATCGCCATGGGCGCGCGCGATCTCGTTGCGACGGTGGATGCGCTGCGCGCGAGCGGCGTGGCGCTCCTCGACACGCCGGACACTTACTATGAGCTCATCGACAAGCGCATTCCCGGCCACGGCGAGAACGTGGCCGAGCTCAGGGAACGCAAAATCCTGATCGACGGCAGGCCCGGAGAGCTCCTGCTGCAGATCTTCAGCGAGAACCAGCTCGGGCCGATCTTCTTCGAGTTCATCCAGAGGAAGGGCGACGAAGGCTTCGGCGAAGGCAACTTCAAGGCGCTGTTCGAATCGATCGAGCTCGACCAGATGCGCAGAGGGGTACTCAAGACATCATGAAAACCGCATCCACACCGACGAACTGGGCCCGGGAGGAGAAGCGAGATGCAATCACGCGCGAGCTCGTGTTCCCCGATTTCAACCGCGCGTTCGCGTTCATGACGCAGGTGGCCCTCGCCGCCGAGAAGTCCGACCACCATCCCGAGTGGAGCAACGTCTACAACAAGGTGCGCGTCACGCTCAGCACGCACGACGCCGGCGGCGTGACGCAGAAGGATTTGGATCTCGCGCGCTTCATCGACGCGGCCTACGCGAGGCTCAAGGGTTGAAGCACGGCGCGGCGGCCGGCGTGCGTCCGGAACGCCCGGACTGGACGATCGATCAGGCCTGGGACAAGTACACGCCCGCCGAGCACGCCGTGTGGCGCACGCTGTTCGAGCGCCAGACCAGGCTCCTGCCGCGCCGCGCCTGCGACGAGTTCGTCGACGGCATGAAGCGGCTGCCGATCGGCCCCGATGCCATCCCGGACTTCAGGCGGTTGTCCGACGTCCTTGGCAAGCGCACCGGCTGGCAGGTCGTCGCCGTGCCGGGCCTCGTTCCGGACGAGGTGTTCTTCGAGCATCTCGCCAACCGCCGCTTTCCCGCGGGCCAGTTCATCCGCACGCCCGGCGAGCTCGACTACATCGAGGAGCCCGACGTGTTCCACGATGTGTTCGGCCACGTTCCGATGCTGATGCACCCGGTGATGGCCGACTACATCCAGGCCTACGGCAAGGGCGGCCTGCGCGCGCAGAAGCTCGGCGTGCTGCCTCATCTCGCGCGCGTCTACTGGTACACGGTCGAGTTCGGCCTGGTCGAGAGCCGCGACGGCGTGCGCATCTACGGCTCGGGCATTGCCTCCTCCTATACCGAGAGCGTGTTCGCGCTGGACGATCCTTCGCCCAACCGCATCGGCTTCGAGCTCGCCCGCCTGATGCGCACGCGCTATCGCATCGACGACTTCCAGGAGACCTACTTCGTGATCCGGAGCATCGACGAGCTGCTCGAGCTGGCGCGCATCGATTTCGCACCGATCTACGCCGCGGTGCGTGGCCAGCCCGAGCTCGAGCCCGGCGAGGTCCTGCCGCAGGACCGTGTCCTCCGGCGCGGCAGCGGCGCCTACCATTCGAGGAAGCACAATGCAGTTCACTGACCGTACCGTCGTGATCACCGGAGCTTCGGGCAACCTCGGCCGCGCCGTGGCGCGGGAGTTCGCCGATCTGGGTGCCCGGCTGGCCCTCCTGGACTTGAGGAGGGGCGACCTGCAGGACCACTCAAGCCAAGTATTTTTCGAAGTGGGCCTTCTTAAGCCGGAGAGCGTGGCCGCAGCCGTCGGGAAAGCGCTCGAGCGCTTCGGCCGCATCGACGTCCTGTGCAACATCGCCGGCGGCTTCCGCATGGGCTCGCCGGTGCACGAGACGAAAGACTCGGACTGGGATTTCCTCATGGGCCTCAACGCGCGCAGCGTGCTCAACGCCGCCCGCGCCGCGGTGCCGGCGATGCTCGAGGCCGGCGGTGGCAAGATCGTCAACATCGGCGCGTTCGCCGCGCAGCGCGGCGCGGCGAACATGGGCGCCTACATCGCCTCGAAAAGCGCGGTGATCCGCCTCACCGAGAGCATGGCCGCCGAGCTGCGCGAAAAGAACATCAACGTGAATTGTCTTCTCCCGACGATCATCGACACGCCAGAGAATCGCGCGGCGATGCCTAACGCCGATCCGCGCAAGTGGGTGGCGCCGCGGGACCTCGCCGCAGTGATCGTGTTCCTGGCATCGGATGCGGCGCGCGCGATCCACGGCGCCGCCATTCCGGTCACCGGCTTGAGCTGACGGGCGCGGCACATGCCTTGCTGCCGCGGGGCATGCGATCGTCGCTCATCACCGTGCTGATCATCGGCGCGATTCTTGCCGCCATCTCGGCCTATTTCCTGCCGGAGCAGGAAACCGAGATCACGCGCAGCGCAGCAAGCGAAGAGATTCGGGAGACTGTGAGCGTCGTGAGTCCTTGGGTGAAGGACCTCAAGGACCTCAAGGAGCTCAAGGAGCTCAGGAAGTAAATCCAGGCGGGGCGCGGAACGGCCCCGTAATGGTGGAGAGCTGCTTCGCCAGCGCGAGCAGCTTCGGCTCGCTCCAGCGCCGGCCTACCACCTGGACACCGATCGGCAGGCCGCCTTTCGTGATCGCGAGCGGGAGCACGACCGCCGGGTGTCCGGTGAGGTTGAATGGGCAGGTAAAAGCGGTGGTGGCGAGGAAATAGGGGACCTTCCGCTCATCGACCTCGACCGGCGTCCCGAAGGGTATATGGCCGATCGCTGGCCCGTACGCCACCGGGCAGAGCCAGGCGTCGCAGTCCGCGAAGAATGCCTCCAGCGCAGTGATGAGCCCGTCTCGCCGCGTGAGCGCGACCATATAGTCGGCAACGCTCGCGCGCGCGCCTCTCGCCGCACCGCGCGCCACAGGCAGGTCGCCGAGCGACGCATGCAGCCTCTCGACCCGCTCGCGCGCCGCGTCGCCCTGCGTCACCACGCGCTCGGTGATCACGATCTCGCCCCAGGTTTCCCAGGCATCTTCGAAGCTGAAGCCGGCAGGACTGCGGTTTTCGACCTTCACACCTAACTGGGAAAGCTTGTTCGCCAAATTGGTTATCGCGAGCGCGGTCTCTCGTGACGGCGTCTCGCTGCCGAACTGCGTACACCATGAGAACTTGAGAGAAGAAAGGCGCGGCGCAGGCACATCGTCGAGCGGCGCGGGGGCGGTTTCCCAGTCGCGGTCGTCGGGGCCGGCGATGACCTTGAGGATCGTGGCGAGGTCGTCGACCGAGCGCGCGAGCGGCCCTAGCGTGTTCATGTGGCGCAGGGCGTGGGGCGTGCCGGGCACCTCGGGAATGTGGCCGCTGTTCGGCACGCGGCCCTCGGTGGGCTTCAGGCCGAAGAGCCCGCACCAGTGCGCGGGCACGCGCACGGAAGCCGCGAGGTCGCTGCCGACGTCGAAGGCCGAGAGTCCCGCCGCGACCGCCGCGGCGCCGCCGCCGGTGGAGCCGCCCGGCGTGCGCTCGAGGTTCCAGGGGTTGTTGGTGCGGCCGAAGATCGGGTTGTCCGCGCGTCCGTCGGCGGAGAGCGGCGGCACGTTGGTTTTCCCGATCAGCACCGCGCCCGCCGCCTTCAGGCGCGCGACCGCGGTCGCATCCTTCTTCGGCACGTGG
>JBJMWH010000235.1:0-2682 GCA_045810245.1 Burkholderiales bacterium
ATTCAGCCCTAGGTGTTACAGGAAAATTGCTCTGACCCCTTTTCCTTACTCGACCTTGATGTTCGCGCCGCGCAGGAATTGAGCCCACTCCTGGGTCTCCTTGCGCACGAGGTCGTTGAAGGCCTGCGGCGAAGGGGAAACCGTCACGGTCAGCATCTTCTCGGCGAGGCCTTCCTTTTCCTTGCGCTCGTTCAGCGCGGCGGCGACGGCGGCGAACAGCCGGTCGACCACCGGCTTCGGGGTGGCCGCCGGCGCGAACATTCCCTGCCAGGCGTTGGTGCCGATGCCGGGAAAGCCCTGCTCGGCGAGCGTCGGCACGTTGGGCAGCTCGGGCAGGCGCTGGGTGGGAATCGCGGCGAGCGCCTTCAGCCGGCCGCTCTTGATGTGCGGCAGGAGCGAAGCCATGTTGAAGAACGCGAGCTGCACCTCGCCGCCGATCATCGCCGGAATCGCCTGGCCGGCACCGCCCTTGTAGGGCACGTGGGTGAGCTCGATGCCGGCGGCCCTCATGAACCGTTCCATGTCGAGGTGCGGATAGCTTCCCAGTCCGACGGAAGCGAAGTTGATCTTGCCCGGCTCCTTCTTCGCTGCCGCGATCAGCTCGGCGATCGAGTTGGCCGGAAAGCTCGCGCTCGCCACCACGATGTGCGGAATCTCCACCAGCTTGGTGATGCCGACCAGGTCGCGCGAGGGCTGGATCGTGAGCTGCTCGCGGTAGATGCTTTCGTTGATGGCGTTGGTGGACACATTGCCGACGAGCAGGGTATAGCCGTCGGGCGGCGCCTTCGCCGTCGCCTCGAGCGCAAGGTTGCCGTTCGCGCCGGGGCGGTTCTCGACCACGAAGCTCTGCCCGAGCGAGTCGGTGAGCTTCGCGGCGACGATCCTTGCGATGATGTCGGTGGCGCCGCCGGGCGCGTAAGGCACGAGCACTCTCACCGGGCGGCTGGGATAGGCCTCCTGCGCTGCAGCAGGGAACACGGCCGCGAGCAGCAAGGCCGCGGCGAAGCGCTTTATTATCATTTCCTCCTCCAGAGTTCGCGCCAGCCGCATCATACCCGGTGAAGACGACGCTCGTTTCGATCCCCACCGAGACCGCGCCGCTCGACGGCGCCTGGCACGAGCCGGAGGGCGCCGCTTCCGGCGCTGCGCTGCTCTTTCATGGCAATACGATGAACTTCTACCAGGGCGCGCCGCGCTTCCTCCCGCCGGCGCTCGAGCGCATGGGACTCGCCTGCCTCGCGTTCAATCGGCGCGGCCACGACATCCTCGGCATCCGGGACAGCCGCGCCGCCGAAGGCGCCGCTTTCCAGACCTACGCCGAAGCGATCGAAGACAACCGCCTCGCCGCCGCGTGGCTCGCGGCGCGCGGCTATCCCGATCCGGTCGTGATCGGGCACAGCAACGGCGGCACGCTCGCGGTGCGTCATTCGGCAGACCATCCGCGCACCCGCGCGCTCGTCCTGCTTTCGGCGCATTGCGGCGGTCGCGAGATGGTGCCGCGCGCCAGCGCGGCGGGGCTTCTCGCTCAGCATCTTCTTCCCGAGATCACCGCGCAGGCCAAAAGCCTCGTTGCCAAGGGTCGCGGACGCGAGCTCATGCTCTTGCCCGGATGGTGGTACGTGACCAGCGCGGCAAGCTTCGTCGACGCTCTGGAGAACTGCCCGGATATCCTCGAGCACGCGCCGCGCGTACGCTGCCCCGTGCTCTACCTGCGGGGCGAACGTGAGCCGCGCGAGCTCTATCCGGCCGAAGCCTTCGCCGGCCTGTCGGGCGGCCGCTGCAGTATCGAGATCGTCCCGGACTGCGACCACTTCTACTCCGGACGCGAGGACGCCGTTTCGACGATTGTTTGCTCGTGGCTGGCGAATGCTTTAAAACGGCCCTGAGGAGGAGTGATGCGTATCGATTACGACGTCCCGGTCGCCATGGACGACGGCCTCGTGCTGCGCGCCGACGTATTCCGTCCGCAGGCCGAGGGACGCTACCCGGTGATCCTCAGCTATGGGCCCTATGCCAAGGGACTCGCTTTCCAGGACGGCTACCCGAGCGCCTGGCAGCGCATGATCACCGAGCACCCGGACGTCGCTTACGGCTCGAGCAACCTCCACCAGAGCTGGGAAGTGGTCGACCCCGAGAAATGGGTCCCGGAGGGCTATGTCTGCGTGCGGGTCGATTCGCGCGGCGCCGGGCGCTCTCCGGGCTACATCGATCACTTCTCGCCACGCGAGACGACGGACTTCTACGACTGCATCGAGTGGGCGGGCGTCCAGCCCTGGTCGAGCGGCAAGGTCGGGCTGAGCGGCATCTCCTACTACGGCATCAATCAGTGGCAGGTGGCGTCGCTGCAGCCGCCGCATCTCGCCGCGATGATCATCTGGGAAGGCGCCGCCGATTGGTACCGCGACATGACCCACCACGGCGGCATCGTCTGCACGTTCTGGGCGAACTGGTACGACATGCAGGTGAAGACGGTGCAGTACGGCCTGGGCGAGCGCGGGCCGCGCAGCCGCGCCACCGGCAAGCTGGTGTGCGGCGACGAGACCCTGTCCGACCGCGAGCTGCAGCAGAACCGCTGCGACTTCGGCGACGACATCATCGCGCACCCGCTCGACGACGAGTACCACAAGGCGCGCTCGCCGGCGTGGGAGAAGGTCACCGTGCCGATCCTGTCGGCGGCGAACT
>JBJMWH010000236.1:0-3385 GCA_045810245.1 Burkholderiales bacterium
CCGACGGCGGCAGCGCCGACGGCACGCGCGAGCTTGCCGAGCCGCTGTGCGACCGGGTCGTCTCGAGCGCACGCGGCCGCGCATTGCAGATGAATACAGGGGCGCGCCACGCGACGGGCGACGCGCTGCTCTTCCTGCACGCCGACACGCGCCTTCCCTCTGACAGCGACGCCTTGGTCGGGTCAGCCTTGCAACAGCATTTGTGGGGACGCTTCGACGTCCGGATCGACGGCCGCCACCGGCTGCTCAAGGTGGTCGCCTGGGCGATGAATCTGCGCTCGCGCCTTTCGGGCATCGCCACCGGCGACCAGGCGATTTTCGTGCGCCGCAATGCGTTCCCCGGATTCCCGCCGGTCGCACTAATGGAGGACATCGCCCTCAGCCGCGAGATGCGGCGCCGGGGCTCGCCGGCCTGCCTGCGCGAGCGGGTGTGCACCTCGGGCCGGCGCTGGGAATCGCGCGGCGTGGTGCGTACCATCGTGCTCATGTGGCGGCTGCGCCTGCTTTATTTTCTTGGCGCGCGCCCGGAACGCCTTGCGCGTCTCTACGAGCCTTGATGTCGCGGTCCTCGTGTTCGCGCGCACCCCGGGGCCCGGGCGTGTCAAGACACGGCTGGTACCGCGCCTGGGCGAGTGGCGCGCGGCGCGGCTGCATGCGCGCCTTACCCGGCATGCGCTGCGCACCGCACGCACGGCGGCGTGCGGGCCGGTCGAGCTCTACGACACCTCGAAGCAGCGCGGCGCCGACCTCGGGGAGCGGATGCACCACGCGCTGGCGCGTGCGCTACGGCGCCACCGCGGCGCGATTATCATCGGCGCCGACAGCCCGGCGCTGCGGCCGCACAACCTGTGCCGCGCGGCGCGCTGGCTCGCCGGCGGCTGCGACGTGGTGCTGGTACCGGCGGAAGACGGCGGCTACGCGCTGATCGGCGCGAAGCGCGTTTCGCCGCTTATTTTCAGCGGCATCGCCTGGGGCGGGAGCGAGGTCTACCAGACCACTGTGCGAAAACTTGTTTCGCTGGGATACCGCTGGCGCTCGTTCGAGCGGGTCTGGGACGTCGACCGGCCGGAGGACCTGGAGCGGCTCGAATGGCTGCGCTTTGCTTCAGCCGCTCGTCCCGGCGTTCGGCGGTGACGAGCGCCAAGACTGACGCGGCGCGCAAGGTCTTGACTGCGCAAGCGCATGCTACACTTTTGCGCGCTGAGGGCCGCCTGGGGGCGGCGGCGAGGAGACCAAATGAGGATCAAGAATCCCAAGGATTTTTGGGCGGGGCTGATGTTTATCGGCACCGGCGTGTTCTTCGCGGTCTTTGCATTCGCGAACTACCAGATGGGCACGGCGGTGCGCATGGGGCCTGCCTATTTCCCGTTCCTGCTCGGCGGGCTGCTCGCCGTTCTGGGCCTGTTCGTGTTCCTCGAGGGCTTCGCCTTCGAGGGCGCGGGGGAGCCATTGCAGCTGCCCTTCAACATCGTCGATCTCGTGATCGCGGTCGCGATCTTCGCGGTGCTGCTCGAGCTTGCGCCGAGGATCGGACTTTCCCCGGACTGGGGCATGCTGGCCGCATCGCTGGTGGTGTCGGTGCTGACCGTCCTGTATCGGCCGAATGCCAAGGCGCTGGTTCTCATCAGCGTCGCCTGCCTCGTGTATGGCTATTCGATGAAGCCGCTCGGGCTGGTGGGCGCGACCGCGGCGCTCGTGTTCATCAGCGCGTACGGGGGCCACGAGTTCAAGTGGAAGGAGGTCGGCATCCTCTTCGTCATCCTGATCCTGTTCTCCTACTTTGTTTTCGTGAAGGGATTGACGCTGCCCTTCCCGATGTGGCCGGCAGTCTGGAGCTGAGGCGCGCATGGATCTCTTCCAGAACCTGATACTCGGCTTCGGCGTCGCGGTCACCCCGATCAACCTGCTGTACGCGTTTATCGGCGTCCTGCTCGGCACGCTGATCGGTGTGCTCCCGGGGGTCGGCCCGGTCGCCACCATCGCGATGCTGCTGCCGATCACCTTCAACCTGAACCCGGTGTCGGCGCTGATCATGCTCGCCGGGATCTACTACGGCGCGCAGTACGGCGGCTCCACCACGGCGATCCTGGTCAACATCCCCGGCGAGTCCTCCTCGGTGGTGACCTGCCTGGACGGCTATCAGATGGCGCGGCAAGGCCGTGCCGGGCCGGCGCTCGCCATCGCCGCGATCGGCTCATTCTTCGCCGGCTGCGTCGCGACCCTGCTCATCGCCGTCGCGGCGCCGCCGCTCGCCGAGGTGGCGTTGAAATTCGGCCCGTCGGAGTATTTCTCGCTCATGGTGTTCGGCCTGATCGCGGCGACCGTGCTGGCGCGCGGCTCGCTGATCAAGGCGATCGCCATGGTGGTGTTCGGGCTGCTCCTGGGCATCATCGGCACCGACGTCAATTCCGGGGTGCTGCGCTTCACCTTCGGCATTCCCGAGCTGTCCGACGGCATCGGCTTCGTCGTGGTGGCGATGGGCATGTTCGGCACCGCCGAAATCATCGCCAATCTCGATCTGAAGGACAAGCGCGAGGTGTTCCTCAGCAAGGTGACGCACCTCTATCCGACCAAGGACGACCTCAAGCGCTCGTGGGCTTCCATCCTGCGCGGCACGGCGCTCGGCTCCTGCCTCGGCATCCTGCCCGGCGGCGGCGCGCTGCTCGCCTCCTTCGGCGCCTATACGCTGGAAAAGAAGATCTCCAGCCATCCCGAGCAGTTCGGCAAGGGCGCGATCGAGGGCGTGGCGGGCCCGGAGTCGGCCAACAACGCCGGCGCCCAGACCTCGTTCATCCCCATGCTGACCCTCGGCATCCCGGGCAACGCGGTCATGGCGCTGATGATCGGCGCGCTCATGATCCAGGGCATCGCGCCCGGCCCGCAGGTGATGAACGAGAAGCCGCAGCTCTTCTGGGGGCTCATCGCCTCGATGTGGGTCGGGAACCTGATGCTGGTGGTTCTCAACCTGCCGATGATCGGCATGTGGGTGAAGCTGCTCACCGTGTCCTACCGCTATCTCTACCCGTCGATCCTGGTCTTCATGGCGATCGGCGTCTTCAGCCTGTCGAACAATCCGTTCGACGTCCTGATCATGGCGGTGTTCGGCGTGCTGGGCTACATCTGCGTCAAGCTCGAGTGCGAGCCGGCGCCGATGATCCTCGGCTTCATCCTCGGGCCGCTGATGGAGGAGAACCTGCGGCGCGCCATGCTGCTGTCGCGCGGCAATCCCATCACCTTCATCGAGCGGCCGCTGAGCTGCGGCCTGCTGATCGCGTCCGCGCTGCTGCTCCTGCTGGTCGTCCTGCCGCAGTTCCGCAAGACGCGCGAAGTGGCCTTCCAGGAAGACGCCTAGGCGCCCCGCGACGCCCGGGACGAGCGACCGGAA
>JBJMWH010000237.1:0-3051 GCA_045810245.1 Burkholderiales bacterium
TTTGTTTATGCGCCGTGAAAGATTGCGCGTCTTTCCCGTACGCGCGGTGCTAGCTTCCCATGCACCAAGGAGGGAGGCACCGATGTACGACACTACCAATGTCCGAGTTGCGCGCGAGAACCCCTATATCCGACCGCTCGAGAACGCGCGACGCGTAGCGGGCGGCGAGGAGCAGCTCGCCGAAGCATTGCGCACGTCCACCGAAGCGCTTTCGAAGTGGCTCTCCGGCGAGGCGACGCCGCCGATGAGGACCTACATGGCCGCGATTCACCTCGTCGGCCGCAGCAGCCTGAGGCGCCGCACAGCGTAGCTGGCGAAATCGGGGTCAGAGCCCGAATTCGTTTTTGCGTACGTGAAAATGAAATCGGGCTCTGACCCCGATTTCGTTACGCACTGAGCCCGGCTCTCGCCCCGTTCGCTGTCCGCAGCTTCCGCTTCCAGTGGCCGGCGGACCTCGCGACGTCGATCGGCTTCGAGATGGAAGCGCTGATCCTCGGCTGGTACATCCTCACCGCGACCGGCTCGGTCGAGTGGCTCGTCGCCTTCGGCGCGCTGATGTGGTTCGGCGCCGTGCTCGCGCCGTTTCTCGGCATGGCGGGCGACCGGATCGGCCTGCGGAGGCTCCTCTGCCTTACGCGCGGCGGCTACGCGCTGCTCGCCGCGATCCTCATGGTTCTCATCCTCGCCGAGGCGCTCGTGCCGTGGCACGTGTTCGCCGTCTACGGTATCGCCGGGCTCGCGCGCCCATCCGACCAGGCGCTACGGAACGTGCTCATCGGCCAGACCATGCGCGCCGAGACCTTGATGGGTGCGGTGAGCTTGTCGCGTACCACCGCCGACATGGCGAAGGTCGCGGGCGCCTTGGCGGGCGCCGGCGGCGTCGCGCTCATCGGGATGGGCGCTGCATACGTGATCGTCACCGCGCTCTACGTTTCGGCCTTTTTGCTGTCCCTTGGCGTGGCTCGTTCACCGATTCACGCCGCGCACGCCACCGCGCACGACGTGATCGCGGGCCTCAGGGAAGTCGCGCACTACGTCTGGACGAAACCGGACCTCCTGGGCGCCTTCGGCATCGCCTTTCTCGTCAACCTGCTCGCGTACCCCTTTGTGCTGGGCCTGCTGCCCTACGCTGCGAAGGAGGTTTACGACATCGGGCAGATCGGCCTCGGCTACCTTGCCGCAGCCTTCGCGCTCGGCGCGCTGGCCGGCTCGCTCCTCCTCAGCGCCAACGCCATGCCGATCCACGCGGGACGCGTCATGCGATGGAGCGCCGCGGCGTGGTTCATCGCCATCCTGCTCTTCGGCCAGACGCGTTTCGTGCCCTTCGGGCTTGCGCTCCTCTTCATCTCGGGGTTCGTGCAGAGCCTCTGCCTCATTCCGGTCGCGGTGGTCATGCTGCGCGGCGCGGCCGAGCAGATGCGCGGCCGCGTGATGGGCATGCGCGTGCTCGCGGTCTGGGGATTGCCGCTCGGCCTGCTCGCGAGCGGGCCGATCATCGCCGGTCTCGGCTATGCCGCCTGCACGTTCATCTACGCGAGCCTCGGCGTGGCGGCGACGATCGCCATCGGCTACCGGACGCGCCAGGCGCTTTGACGCCCTGCGTTGCAAGGATGGCCGCGGCGAGCTCCTTCGCGCGCCGCGCGGCATCGCGGTCCTTCGCGCGAGCGCCGACGATCGAGCCCCAGATCAGAATGTGCCATTGCGCCGCCGCTACGTCGGGGTCGCGCAGCCCAGCTTGCGCCGCAAGTCTCCGCAGGAAGGCCCGCACCGATGAAAAATAATTCAGCGCGCCGCCGTACACGGGGTCTTCGGAGCTCGATTCGAGCACGGCCTTGACCACCGGGCACCCGGTGTAGCCGGGGCTGCGGTACCAGTCCTGCAGCACGTCGAATATCGCGAGCAGCGCTGCGCGCGGCGGCAATCCCAGCGCTTCGACCGCCGCTTGCCAGCGGCGCGAAAAAAGCTCGAAGCGCCGCTCGAAGAACGCGAGCGCCAGGGCGTCTTTCGAGCGGTAATGGCGGTACAGCGTCATCTTGCCGACGCCGGAGCGCGCGACGATCGTGTCGACGCCGACCGAGCGGATGCCGTGGCGCGTGAACAGCGCGTACGCCGCCCGGTCGATCTTTTCCTTCGGCGTCAGCGCACGGCGCATGCACCTTCATAGCACGGACCCCGCGACCCGGCTACCGCTCGCCCTGATCCGGTGCGAGCAGCCTCCCGCTGTAATCCGGTCAGAAGTGCGCAGGTATTACAACGAGACCAACCTGTCTCGCCGCCGCCGCGCCGGGCGAGACGGACCTGTATCGGCTGGTACGCACCTTGCTGCCCACCGGCATGGCCCGGAAGAACGCGATTCCTCGCATCGAGGAACGCCTGAGCGTCGGCAAGCGAACGGTGGTAGCCGGCCGCGTGCGTGTCCGCAAGACCGTGCGCAGGCGTCGGCAAACGCTTGACATCCCGCTCGAGCGCCAGGAGGCGATCGTGCGCCGGGTCCCCGTGAACCGCGTCGTGCCGGGCCCGGTAGCGGTGCGGCAGCAGGGCGCGGTCACCATCGTGCCCGTGCTCGAGGAAGTCCCGGTGCTCACCACCCAGCTCGTCCTCAAGGAGGAGCTGCACATCGAGATGCGCACTTCGCGCGTGGGGGCGCGGCGCGACGTCGTATTGCGCAGCGAGGACGTAGAAGTCACCCACGAGTAGTTTTTTTAAGCGTAGTTTTTTAACAACTGTATTTCGAGGAGCAGATCACATGGCAAGCACTTTGGCAGGCGTATTCGACGACTTCGACGATGCCGAGCGGGCACGCGAGCGGCTCACCACAGCAGGGTTCCGCCGCGACTGCATCCGCATCACGCCGGAGCGCTCTGCCTGGGGGACCGGCGACCCCACCTACGGCGGAAGCGCGAAGCGAGAGGGCGGCCTGCGCGGCTTTTTCGCCGAACTTTTCGGGATCGGCGACGACCGATCGCACGAGCATTACTCTGAAGCGGTGCGCCGCGGAAGCGTGGTGGTCGCGGTCGCAGCCGGCGACGAGGCCGAGATGGCACGGGCGAC
>JBJMWH010000238.1:0-6187 GCA_045810245.1 Burkholderiales bacterium
CGATGCGATCCTGCGCGACCTGGTGACCGACTGGCTCGAGGGCGCAGGCTACCGCGTGCGCCGAGCGACGAACTGCTGCGCCGGGACGGCCGAGCTGGGCAAGAATCCGCCGGCGCTGATCGTGAGCGACATGTTCATGCCGGGGCCCTGCGGGGCGGAGGCGATCGCCTGGCTCAAGCGCGAGCATCCCGGGGTCGCGTTGATTGCGGTTTCCGGCCAGTTCAACTCCGGCCAGGGGCTGAGCGCCCAGGCGGCGCTCGATGCCGGCGCGGACCGCGCCCTCGCCAAGCCGGTGAAGCGCGCCGAGCTGCTGCGCGCCGTGGCTGAACTCGTCGGCACTCCCCCCCGGTAGCGGCCGATGCCGGTCGGCCGCCTGCGCGCAGCCCTCTCAGGAATCTCGCTGACCCGTGCGCTCGTCGGGCTCGGCGCCATCTTGGTAACGATCAACGTCTGCTCCGCCATCTGGGATATCCGGGCCGACCACGAGCGCGTCCAGCAGCGCGCCCAGCGCGACTTCTCCAACCTGACGCGCCTGCTTGCCGAGCAGACCGCCGCGTCGCTCGAGGCGGTGGACCTGATGCTGCGCGATGCGGTGCGCACGAGCAGCGCGGCCAAGACCGCCGCGATGCTCGAGCGCATGCCCGAGGAGCTGACGCACATCCCCCAGCTCGCGGCGTTCGTCGTGCTCGACCGCAACGGCGAGGTTCTGACCCAGACCAACCCACTGCCGACCATCGATCCCGATCTGTCCAAGCTGGCGCTGTTCGCCGCTCACCGCGATGCGGCCGCTCCGACGCTGCTTGTATCCGAGCCGTTCCTCGGTGGACCGGTCGGCACGAGCTGGCGCTTCGTGGTTTCGCGCCGGCTGTCCGGACCCGGGGGCGGCTTCGACGGCGTGCTGGCGGCGGTCATGGAGATCGACCGCTTCGAGCGCCTCTACCAGACGATCGACGTCGGGGAAGGCGGCTTCATCACCCTGCTCTCCCTCGACGGCGTGGTCATCACGCGCGTCCCGGACCCCGTGCGCTCGAAGGGCCGCAAGTACCACAGCCAGGAGCTCTACCTGGCGGTTCACGGCAATGGGCGCTTCGATGGCTGGACCGCGAGCCCGGTCATCAACGAGCGCGTGTTGGTCTCGGCGCAGGCGGTGCGCGGCTTTCCTCTGTTTGTCGCGACCGGAGCGAAGGAAGCAGCGGTACTCGCGCCCTGGCGGGACGACGCATGGCTTATCGGGCTGCGCACGCTGCTCACCTCCGCGGCGGTGCTGGTGCTGATCGCGCTCGCCGCGTGGGGTCTCGCGCGCCGGGAGCAGGCCATAGCGCGCAGCGAAAAGCGCTTTCGCGCCATGATCGAACACAGCGCGGACGCCATGCTCCTCACGCGGCCCAGCGCCGGCGGTATCCTGTACGTCAGTCCTACCTTCGAGCGCCTCACCGGCTACAAGCTCGAGGAAGTGCGCGGCACCCAATACCTCGCGCTTATCCATCCGGAGCACCGCGAAGCTTCCGTGCGCCAGCGCGACGATACGCTGCGCGTGCCCGGCAAGGTGGTCGTGCAGGAGGTGCGCATCCGGCACAAGGACGGCACCTGGCGCTGGGTCGAGAATACCATCAGCAACCTGCTGCACGAGCCGGGAATCCGCTCGGTGGTGATGAACCTGCGCGACATCACGGAGCGCAAGCTCGCCGACGCCGAGCGGACGCGGCTGGAGCAGCGGCTGCGCCAGGCCGAGAAGATGGAGGCGGTCGGGCGCCTCGCCGGCGGCATCGCGCATGACTTCAACAACATCCTCGGCGGCATCCTTGGATACGCCGAGATGCTGGTCGAGAGCACGTCGGAGCGCACGTCCGAGCGCCGCTATGCCCAGAACGTGCTCGCGGCCGCCACGCGCGCGAGCGCCCTGGTCGAGCAGATCCTGTCCTACAGCCGCAGCCAGCGAGGCAGGCGCGTGCCGGTGGAGATCGACCGGATCATCGCCGAGACCCTCGAGCTGGTGCGCGGCTCTCTCGGCGCCTCGATCCGCCTCGAGACCCGGCTGCCGGCCGCGCCGCTCTACGTGGTCGGCGATCCAACCCAGCTGCACCAGATCATGATGAACCTGTGCACCAATGCCATTCACGCCATGCCCGGCGGCGGGGCGCTTCGGGTCAGCCTTGAGCCAGTCAGCGTCGAGGCCGATCGCGTGTTTCAGCACACCACGCTGCACACGGGCAGGTACGCACGTCTGACGGTGGAAGACACCGGCAGCGGGATGGACGAGGCAACGCTTCAGCGCCTGTTCGAGCCGTTCTTCACCACCAAGGAGGTGGGCAAGGGAACCGGGCTCGGTCTCTCGCTGGTGTACGGCATCGTCACCGACTCGGCCGGGGCGATCGACGTGACCAGCACCCGGGGAAAGGGCAGTTGCTTCGCCATCTATCTGCCGCAGGTGGAGTCGCCGGTGGTCGCGGGCGACGATGCCGAGCCTCCGGTGGTGCGCGGCAATGGCGAGCGCGTGCTGGTCGTAGACGACGAGGAAGCGCTCATGGCCGTGACCTCCGAGACCCTCAAGCGCCTGGGATACGAGCCGGCCGCGTTCCCGGACGGCGCCAAGGCGCTCGCCGAATTCGAGTCGCGGCCCGAGCGCTTCGACGTGGTCATCACCGACGAGGTGATGCCGGGGCTGACCGGAACGGAGTTCGCAAGCTCGGTTCGGCGCCGCCGCCGCGACCTGCCGATCGTGCTCGTCAGCGGCTACATCGGGCCGATGATGAGCGAACGCGCGCTCGCTGCCGGGGTCGACGCCATCCTCAAGAAGCCGGTGCAGTCGCGCGAACTCGCCGCGGCGCTCGCGCGCGTCCTCAAGCGCGCCTGAAGCTACGCTTGTAACAAAAGCCGCGCGCGTCAGAAATGCGCGCGATACGTGCGCGCCCGATGATTGTCGTCATGGGCGACAAAACCAGCAACCAGACCGTAGAAGACCGCGAGCCGCTTGATCCCTATGGCGACGTCGCGCTCGGCGTCGAATGCGCGTGGCCGCAACCCTTCCACGTCATGACCCCAAGCGAGGAGAGCACTGAATGAAGATCCTCGTGCTCGCGCGAGGTGAGGCGGTCCCGGTACGCGGCGGACTGGGCCGAACGGTGCGTGCGCACTCCGGTCGCGTGTGGCTGACCGAGGAGAACGGCTCCGAGGATGTGGTGCTCGAGCCCGGCGAGTCCTTCCGGCTGGCCCGCTCCGGCCTGGCCGTGGTCGAGGCCTTGCGCGACGCCTCGATTTCGATCGCGTGAGGGGCGACATTTCAGCTGTAACGCGCCGCTCGAAGGTTGAAATGCGCAGGTTACGTTGCCCCGGCATCATCGTTTCGCGTCCCCGACACTGCTTCAGGTCCCGCCCCCTCTCCTCCCCTCAAGGGCCCTGAAGGTCGGGGATTTTTTTATCCGGCCGTCCCGTGTCAGCTGAAATGCGCAGGCGGCGTGATGCAACCGTTGCGACGCCTCGGCCGTATACGGTGGGTGCATGAAAAAACTAATCCCTGCCCTCTTTCTCACAAGCATGCTGTCGCCGGCTTATGCCGCCGACTACGCGCCGCAGGAGTTCGACTTCAGCGAGCTCGGCACGGTGGAGAGCGTGCGCCAGGTTCCGATGCTGGAACTGCTGCCAAACGTCTTCGAGCACACCCTCAGGCCCGAGACGGTCAACGAGCTCGTCATCCGCGTAGACGATGGCCGTGAGCTCATTCTGCGCGACGAAGCGATGCTGCGTTTCGTCGCGGGCGAGCGCGTCCGGCTCGAAACGAGCAACCGCGGGCCGCGCGTCGAGCGTGAGTAGTCGGTTGCGGCTGTAACGGCGCGCGGCTGGGACGAAATCATACGGAAGCACGCCCTCGCCATACTGCAAAGCGTAGTAGATCACCAATCTCAACTTGCAAAGGAACCAACATGAAACGCATCCTCGTAGCCGTCTCCCTCGCCGCGCTTGCCGTTCCGGCGTTCGCCGTCGAAGTCTCCGCGCCTTACGAGCAGGCCCAGATCGACCGCCAGCTGCCCGACGTGCAGCGCAGCGAGCGCGCCAGCGACAAGTCCACCTCGGCCAAGACCCAAGGCAACGTCTGGGCGAACGACTACAACTTCATCGCCCCCGCGCTGTAATTCGATGCGCGTAGCGCGCGACCGGTTGACGCGACAGTAGCGCCGCCGGTCGCAGCCTTCATTCCTGCGGAGAGCTTCGATGAGCGAAACCCTGAGCCTCGCATTTGCTTTCGCGTGGTTGCTGGCCGCGCCCGCGGTCCAATCCCAGGACGTGCCGCCGGACGTGCTCATGAAGAGCGTGTCGGGCGAGGTGATCGCCGAAATCCGCAAAGACAAGGCGATCCAGGCCGGTGAAACCGCGAAGATCGCCGTGCTGGTCGAGGCGAGAATCGTTCCGCACTTCGATTTGCGCCGCATCACGCAGCTCGCCGTAGGCCCGGGCTGGCGCCGCGCCACGCCGGACCAGCAGGAGCGCCTCATGCATGAGTTCAAGACCCTCCTGGTGCGGACGTACTCCGGCGCGCTCGCGAGCTACCGCGACCAGGCCATCGAGTTCAGGCCGCTGCGCGCGGCCGCCGGTGACACCGAAGTCACGGTCAAGTCGCTGATCCGGCAGTCCGGCAGCGAGCCGATCGCCGTCGAATACGACCTCGCCCGGGTCGGCGCGCAGTGGAAGATCTTCGACGTGCGGATCAGCGGCATCAGTCTCGTAGCGACGTACCGCAGCAGCTTCGCCGACGAAGTGCGCAACAACGGCGTCGACGGCCTGATCGGCGTACTCGAGAAGAAAAACCGGCAGATCTAGCCGAGAATTTCTTGCCATAGCGCGCATGAAGGAGTGCGCGCGCTGCCTCGCTGAGCGAGAACTCGTGCAGGCGGCGCGGTGTGAGGATCTGTGAGATTGCCGCGTCGTGCGATTTTTGACTGCGCGACTCGGGAGGCGCAAGTAATCTCTGCGCCGATGCGACTCAAACACGGCGGCACCTTCGTGAAGTGCACCGCCTGCCAGGGCGAGGACTTCTATCCCGCATTTCCGCTCACCAGGGACCGCCGCGACGTCATGGTGTGCACGCGCTGCGAGAACCAGGCCGTATTCGGCGAGCTGATCGGCAAACCGAGCGCCAGCGCGCTTTCCGCGAAGATGCCCTGGGCCACCGCATCGGCTCCTGCTCTGCAATCCGCGCGGCCGCGACGCTCACGCAGCCGTTAAGGCGCTTCGCCAAGTAAGTCACCCGGCGCGGTTCCCATGCGGCATGCGAGCGGAAGGAGTGACAATATCGCATGCGCACACTCCTGATCGTCGTAGTCGTAATCTCCGCCACCTTCACATCAATGACCCAGGTGCGTGGCGAAGATCCGAAGCCACCAGCGCAGAGAGTAGGCGTAAGCAGCTCAGAGCTCTTCGTCGGCGCGGTTCCGCGTGCGAGCGACACGGAGGTGACCGTGCTGGACGTGACGTACCTTCCGGGCGGGATCAACCCGCGCCACTTCCACCCGGCGGCGGTGACCTTCCATGTCATTTCAGGTACGCCCGTGTTCCAGGAGGCAGACAAGGCGCCGGTGACCCTGAAGCCCGGCGACAGCCTGTTGATTCCTGCCGGGACGACGCATTCGCACTGGAATCCCAGCCAGTCCGAGGGCGTGCGCTGGCTGGAGTTCATCGTCGCCGAAAAAGGCAGGGGACGTGCGATTCGCAAGCCTTGAGCACGCAGACGTCAAGGAGGCGCTGGAGCGGGTGAAGGGAATCGAACCCTCGTATGCAGCTTGGGAAGCTGCCGTTCTGCCATTGAACTACACCCGCCCACCCGCGATCATACTGGCATGATCATCGTCCAGCGACTCCTCGGCGCCGTTGTGGGCATTCTGCTTTTCCTGGCGGCGCTGGTGTTCGCGTCCGTCGCGCTCGGCATCGCGCTCGCCGTCGGCGTCGTGGTGTGGGCATGGCTGTGGTGGCGCTCCCGCTCCCTGCCGGGCCGCCGCGTGATCGAAGGCGAGTATCGCGACGTCACCCACCTCGAGAGCCTCGAAGACCGGCGCAGCCGCTTCTAACATCGGCCTCTAGTATCATTGGGCGTGTGATCCAGGTGACCGTGAACGGCAAGGCCCACTCGTTCGAGGCCCCACTCGGCATTGGCGCGCTGCTCTCCAGGCTCGAGCTCTCCGGCAAGAAGATCGCG
>JBJMWH010000239.1:0-2645 GCA_045810245.1 Burkholderiales bacterium
GCCCCGCATACCTTGGCAGGACACGCTCATCTACGAGCTCCATGTCAAGGGCTTCACCCAGCGCCATCCCGAGGTCCCCGAGCAGTTCCGCGGCACCTACGCCGGCCTCGCCACGGCGCCGGCGATCGAACACTTGAAGAAGCTCGGCGTCACCGCGGTGGAGCTGCTTCCGGTCCATGCCTTCGTGGACGAGCGGCATCTCGTGCAGCACGGCCTGCGCAACTACTGGGGATACAACAGCATCGGCTTCTTCGCGCCCGAGCTGCGCTATTCCGCGACCGGCACGCTGGGCGAGTTCAAGAGCATGGTGAAAACGCTGCACTCGGCGGGCATCGAAGTGATCCTGGACGTGGTCTACAACCACACCGGCGAAGGCGACCACACCGGGCCCACGCTCTCGTTCCGCGGCATCGACAATGCCATCTACTACCGGCTCGATGCCGCCAACCCGCGCCGCTACCTGAACTTCACCGGCACCGGCAACAGCTTGAACTCGGCGCACCGCGTGGTGCTTGCCCTCGTCATGGACAGCCTGCGCTATTGGGTCGAGGAGATGCACGTCGACGGCTTTCGCTTCGACCTCGCCGCCACGCTGGCGCGCAACACGGCGCATGCGTTCGATCGCAACGGGGCCTTCCTCTCGGCGCTCCGGCAGGACCCGGTGCTGTCGCAAGTGAAGCTCATCGCCGAGCCCTGGGATGTCGCCGAAGGCGGCTACCAGCTCGGCAACTTTCCGCCCGGCTGGGCGGAATGGAACGACAAGTACCGCGACTCGGTACGCTCGTACTGGAAGGGGGAGGGCATCATCGGCGAGGTCGCCTCGCGGCTTTCTGGCTCGAGCGACATCTTCCAGCCCGCGGGCCGCGGCCCCGCCGCGAGCATCAATTTCGTCGCGGCGCACGACGGCTTCACGCTCGAGGACCTGGTGAGCTACAACGCCAAGCACAATGAGGCCAATGTCGAGGGCAACCGCGACGGCTCGGACAACAACCGCAGCTGGAACTGCGGCGCGGAAGGGCCCACGGACAATCCTGCGATTCTTTCCCTCAGGGAAAAACAAAAGCGCAACCTGCTTTCGACCCTGCTCTTTTCGCAGGGTGTGCCGATGCTCGTCGCCGGCGACGAGCTCGGCCGCACGCAGCGCGGCAACAACAATGCCTATTGCCACGACAGCGAGCTTTCATGGATCGACTGGGAGAACGCAGATCGAGCGCTTCTGGAATTTACTAGGAAGTTAATAAGCTTGAGAAACGAGCATCCGTTGTTCCGCCGCCGCACCTACTTCCGCGGACGCGAGGTGCGCGAGGCGCAGATGAAGGACATCTCATGGCTCAACCCGGACGCCAGCGAGATGAGCGACGAGGACTGGACGCGGAGCTCGGCGCGCTCGCTCGGTGTGCTCATCTCCGGGCGGGGCCTGAGCGAGCGCGATGAGCTCGGCCGGCCGGTCGAGGACGACGATGTGCTCCTGCTCCTCAACGCCCACGAAGATAGTGTGGCATTCACGCTGCCGGGTGCGGAGGGCGAGCGCTGGGACGCGCTGATCGACACCGGCCACCCTGCCTTCGAGGGCAAGCGCTACGGGCGCGCTACCACGTATCCGCTCGCGGGGCGCGGGCTCGCGCTGCTCGTCAAACCCAACAGGCGAGACCCAGCTCGAAGCGATGGGTAAGGAGCTCGTGCCGGGGAAACACGCGGATCCGGTAGTCCAGGCGACCGGCAAGCCCGGGCTTCAGGTCGATGCGGTAACGATGTTCGCCGTCCTCGGGCGATCCCTCCGCGGTGAGCTCGTGGCTGTGCTGCACCATCGGCGCCTCGCGCATGCCGCGTGCGAGCAGTAGCTCCACGCAGACGTCGGCGGGCACAAGCCCGTTCAGGCGCACCGCGATCTCGACCGGGATGCTCTCGCCGAACTGGATGCGCGTCTTCGGCGTGTCGAGGCGGCGCGCCGCGACCCCCGGCCACGCCGCTCGCACCCGCGCTTTCCACTGCGCCACGGTCTTCGCGCCCTCATAACCGTGCTCGGAGTACCGGCGCCCCTGGCGCGAGGCGGGTACGTAGTATTTGGAGACATACTCGCCGAGCATGCGCGATGCATCGTAGCGCGGCAGCAGCGAGGCCATCGAGCGCTTGGCGATGCGGATCCATTCCGGCGAGTAGCCCATGTTCGCGCCGCTGTTCGGCCGCTGGTAGTAGAGCGGCACGACGTGGTCCTGCAGCAGTTCGTAGAGGGTTCGCGCCTCCTCGCGGTCGCGCCGGTGCGCTTCGAGCTCGGGCGATGCCGGCTTGATCGCGAAGCCGTTGTCGCCGTCGTAGCCCTCGTCCCACCAGCCGTCGAGGATGGAAAGGTTGAGCACACCGTTCATGCCCGCCTTCATTCCGGAGGTGCCGGAGGCCTCCAGCGGGTGCACCGGGTTGTTCAGCCACACGTCGACGCCCGCCACCAGGCGCCGCGCAAGGTGCAGATCGTAGCCTTCCAGGAACAGGACCCGCCCCTCGAAGTCCGGCGTCTGCGACATCTGCGCGATGGCGCGGATGAGGTCCTGCCCGGGCTCGTCGGCGGGATGCGCCTTGCCGGAGAAGAGGAACAGCACCGGCCGCTCGCGATCGGACACGATGCGTTTCAATCGCTCCATGTCGTTGAA
>JBJMWH010000240.1:0-5992 GCA_045810245.1 Burkholderiales bacterium
GCCGAAGGCCACGCCGGCACGGAATTGGCGCAGCGACCGGCCAAGCCCAAGCCCAGGCCGTCGCGGAGAGCGCGCGCACGGGCGGCGAAATGAGCGCCTATCGCAGGATCCTCGTGGCGGTGGACGGCAGCGCGGCCTCGATGAAGGGCTTGCGCGAGGCGATACGCTTGGCTAAGGATGACCGCGCGCAGCTTTACATCGTTCACGTGGTGAACGAGCTGTACGCCTTTGCGAATCTGGACGGCTTTGCCCCAAGCGTGGATATCGTCCCAGCATTGCGCGAAGGCGGACGCCGCATACTCGCGAAGGCAAAGGCGGTTGCCGACAAGGAAGGTATCCGCGCGAAGACGCTCATGCGCGAGACGCCGGTGGGTGCCGCGGCCGACATCATCGTCCGGGAGGCTCGCAAGCAGGGCGCCGGCCTCATCGTGCTCGGCACGCACGGCCGGCGAGGCCTGCGGCGCGCGGTGCTCGGCAGCGATGCCGAGCAGGTCGTAAGGCGATCTTCCGTCCCGGTGCTGCTGGTTAGAGCGGTGAATTGATCCTGGTCAATAAGAACGGGACGCGCCCCACTATCCTGAAGTAGCGGTTCAAGCCATCCGAATACGGAGGCCAACGATGAGCTACAAGACCATCCTCGTTCATCTCGACGACGGCGCGCGGCGCGCCGAGCGCCTGCAGGTCGGTTTCAACCTTGCATCGAGCTTCGACGCGCACCTCGTCGCGTTGTTCGCGCTCGATGCGGCCTACATCCCGTCGTACGCGCTCGCCGAGGGCGCGTCGATGATGCAGGAGATCGAGCGGCGCCGGCGCAAGGAGACGGCGGCGCAGGCCGAAAGCGAGTTCCGGCATGCCGAGCGCCGCGCCGGCGGCAAGGCCGAGTGGCGCCTTTCGATGGACGGCGCGCTCACCGCGGTAAGCCTAAGCGCGCGCTACGCCGATCTTGTCGTCGCCGCGCAGCCCGAGCCGGAGGACGCGCGCGCGAAGGCGTTCGCCGGGGAGCTGGTGCTTTCGGTCGGCCGCCCGGTGCTCTTCGTGCCCTATGCCGGGCGCTTTCAGTCCGTGGGCAAGCGCATCCTGGTCGCATGGAACGCGAGCCGCGAAGCCGCGCGCGCCGTGAGCGACGCGCTGCCGCTGCTCGCACGCGCCGAGTCGGTGGAGCTGGTGGCGTTCGATCCGGCGTCGGCCGATCACGGCGAGGTGCCGGCCGCCGATGTCGCGCTTTATCTCGCGCGCCACGGCGTCAAGGCGAGCGCGGCGCGCCAGAGCGCGCCCGGGCTCGACATCGGCGCGCAGATCCTGTCGCGCGCGGCGGACACGGGCGCGGAGCTGGTCGTCATGGGCGGCTACGGGCATTCGCGCCTGCGCGAGCTCGTGCTCGGCGGCGCCACGCGCAGCATGCTCGAGGCGATGACCGTCCCGGTGCTGATGTCGCACTGAGGGCGCGCCGGCGAGCCTCGTTCGAGGCTCGCTAGCCTGCCGCGTGCCGCTTCACGTCGCCGCGTTGTTCGCGTGCGTAGTCTTCGAGCTGGCGGCACGCGGCGTCGAACGCGTCGCGCAGCGCGACGTGGATGTTCTGGTCGTGCTCGCGCGTGACCTCGATCGTCCTGCCCGGCACCTTGACGCCGACGTGCACGCTGAACTGCCTGCCCTGGCGCTGATGGCGCGCGTCGAGGGTCAGCGCGACGCGGCAGCCCATGATGCGATCGTAGAAGTGCTCGAGCTTCTGCGCCTTGTCGCGAATCGCCTTCTGGAGGGCGACGGAAGGGGTGACGCCGCGCAGCGAAATCTGCAGTGGTGTGTACATAGAAGAACATACTGTCCCTCCTGGACGCCGCGGCTTTGATCCGAATCAAGGGGCTGCGCCCGAATTGATCTCAAATGGAGGCATGAATACGCCCAATGTGTTCATCGCCTATGCGCCGCGCGGCGCCGGCCTGCGCTGCGCCGTGGCCTATCTCGCATCGGGGCGGGACGTCTATGGCTGGTTCACCGGCCCGTGCCTGGACCTCGCCGCGGCGAGCCGCTACTTCCTGCTGGAGGACTTCTACAGCGCCGGGCCGGTGCGCCACGAGGAAGTGGATGCCGCCGAGCTGCATTCAGGCTGGTCGCTCAGCGAGGCCCGCCGCCACGAGCTCGCGCGGCTCCAGGCAACCTTCGCACGGGAATGGCTGTGCTACCGCGCCGATGCCTCGGCCGCCGCGGATTTCGCGGCGTACGCGGGCGCCGAGCTCGCCGCGGGCGAAGTGAGCGTCAGGTTCGGGCGCCTCGCGCTATTCTCCAAGCTGCAGCCGAACTGGACTTTCTACTCGCGCGGCTTTCAGCACGGCGTGCTGCGCCAGCTCGCCAGGCGCTGGCCGCTTGAGTACGCGATGGATGTCGAAGAAACCATCGTTTCGTAAATACAGCCCTTCCCGCGCTAGAAAATCGCGCGGCGGGGCGCTAAGCTAGCCGCCGCAGGAGAGCCATGCACGCCGCGCGCAGCACCGTTGCGCTCGTCCTCGCGGGAGGCCGCGGCGAGCGCCTGCGGCAGCTCACCGACTGGCGCGCCAAGCCCGCCGTCCCCTTCGGCGGCAAGTTCCGCATCATCGACTTCACGCTGTCCAATTGCGTGAATTCCGGAATCCGGCGCATCGGCATCTGCACCCAGTACCGCGCCCAGAGCTTGATCCGCCACGTGCAGCGCGGCTGGAGCTTCCTTGACGGCCGCTTCAACGAGTTCGTCGAGCTGATGCCCGCGCAGCAGCGGGAAAGCGCCGACTGGTACCGCGGCACGGCGGACGCGGTCTACCAGAACCTCGACATCCTGCGGCACCACGATCCGGAGCATGTGCTGGTGCTCGCCGGGGACCACGTCTACAAAATGGACTACGCCAAGATGCTCGCGCAGCATGTCGCGCGCGGCTCGAAAGTGACGCTCGCGTGCACCGAGGTGGCGCTCGCCGACGCGGTGAATTTCGGCGTGGTGCAGCTCGACGAGCGCGGCCAGGTGCGTGCGTTCCAGGAGAAGCCGCCGCGCCCGTCGCCCCTGCCGGACCGGCCGGACGCCGCCCTCGCGAGCATGGGCATCTACGCGTTCGACGCGGAGTTCCTCTACGAAGAGCTGCGCGCCGACGCGCGCGACCGCTCTTCGGGACACGATTTCGGCAAGGACATCCTGCCACGGCTGGTGAAACTCGGCATTCCCGTGCACGCGCACCGCTTCTCGGAGAGCTGCGTCAACATGGCGCGCGGCCAGCCGTACTGGCGCGACGTCGGCACGGTGGATGCGTACTGGGAAGCCAACCTCGACCTGACGCAGGTGGTGCCCGACCTCAACATGTATGACCAGGACTGGCCGATCTGGACCTGCCAGGAGCAGCTTCCGCCGGCGAAGTTCGTGTTCGACGACGACGAGCGCCGCGGCTACGCGCTCGACTCGCTGGTTTCGGGCGGCTGCATCATCAGCGGCTCCAAGCTCAAGCGCTCGCTCCTCTTCAGCAACGTTCACGTGCACAGCTACAGCACGATCGAGGAGTCGGTGATCCTGCCGAACGTCGACATCGGGCGCGGTGTCGTCCTGAAGCGCGCGGTCGTCGACAAGGACTGCAGGCTTCCTGCCGGGCTCGTCGTCGGCGTTGATCCGGACGAAGACCGCAAGCGCTTCCACGTCACGGCGAAGGGCGTCACCCTCGTCACGCCGCAGATGCTCGGAGCTCAGGCGCCGGGCGTGGAGCCTCACGTGCGAGGCTGAAAGCGCGGTCCCCGCTGGTGGTCGCATGCCGCCCGTCATCGATGCCTTCGCTTTCGACTCGTCCACCTCGGCCGGAAGCGCGATCGCGCGCGAGAACGAGCCCTGCGAGATCTCGCAGCGGTAGTAGTCGCCTTTCTCTTCCTTCTTGTAGCCCGGTACTGCGGCGCGGACCACGACCTCGTTGTCCCGATCGATTACGTCGACGCTCGGCATGGACGCGGCGAGCTCGCTTTGGGGGCGCCCGAGCGCGATGCCGAAGACCATGGCGACCGCGTTGACGCAGGTCAACCGACTAGCGATGCGCCTCCGGTGGCGTGAGCCGCAGGCGCGGCTCGGGACTTGTCAGATGTACGCCGTAGCGCGCCTTGCGCACCGCGGCTTCGAGTTCTTTCAGGTCCTGGAGCCCGGCGATGGTGGCGATCGGCGCCAAGAGCTCGGCGCCGCCCGAGGCGTCGATCTCTTCCGAAGGGGTATGCGTATCGGGGTGGAGGTGCTTATAGAGCGCGTAATGGACCTCGAGCGGCAGTTCGACGTCGACCGGCAGGCCGCGCCGGATCGCGGCGCGCGCCTCCTTCAGGGTCCCGGTGCCGGGCCAGCGCAATGCGACGGTGGTGGGTTCGCGCGTCATAGGATCTTCTACCTCCACGGTCGGCGCGCCGCTTTGCCCTGGATCAACAATCACGCGCCGTCGCGGCGTAGCTTGGTTGCTGTGAAGGGCCTGATTCTCCTCCTCATGGTGCTGGCCTCGCCGGCGGCGGCCCAGTACAGCGCTCCGGTGCAGGAAGCGCTCGCGCTTGCGCCGCAGCTCGAGGCCTTCGCCGGCTCGAAGGCTAACTTCGAGAGCCTCGCCGCCGGCTTGCGGGCGGGCCGGCAGGTGACGCTGGTCACCATCACGCCCGACGGCATGCGCGAGATCGTGTCGTTCACTGCGGCCAAGCCCTTGTCGGCCGAGGAGAGCGCACGGGTGCTCGAAAACGCGCGCTACCACCTGCTGGACCGCGGCCGTGCCACGCCGAGCGGATGGGACATCGCGCTGGTGCTGATGGGCCACATGGACATTACGCCCGCCGGTCCGGTTCGGCAGCCGGGCCTGCTCGCGCCGGCGGATCCGCGCAAGCCCATGGTGATGTCGCTGCGGGCCTTCGCCGGCTCGGCGGCGAATTACCGCAGCCTGATGCGCGGGCTCACCGAGGGCAAGCTCGTGATCCTTGCCGACCCCGTCCACACGCGCTTCAGGGAGCGGTTCATGCCGCAATGCGCGCTGCCCGAGGCGGATGCGCGCCAGGTTCTGATTGCCGCCGCGGAGCGGCTAGCGGCACAGCACATCGGTGATCCGATGATCGACGAGTTGCGCGCGGCGGTGCTTCTGGAGCTTGAGTCGAAGTGCGGCGCGGCCGCGTCCTGACCGCGCGTCAGCGCGTCAGCCGCCGGCCAAGCAGGACGGCGAGGCCGAGCGCGGTAATCAGCGCGACGAACGCGGCGACGAACAAGCGCGCCAACGAATACCATAGGTGGCTGGTAAGCTCGCGTTGGGGGATGCCGATCGCCACGGTCCAGCCCGAAGCGGCTGAGCGGCTGAACACCGTCAGCACCGGAATGCCTTCCAGTGTACGGGACTCGATCGCATCCTCGCGCGCCTCCTGCATTCGCCGCACCAGCTCGGGGGAACCCTTCTGTCCGACGAAGCGCTCGCCCTCGTGCGTGCGCGCCACGATCGTGCCCTGCGTATCGAAGATCGCCGCGATCCAGCCCTCGGGCAGTCGCTGCTCACGCAGTAGCGTGGAAAGGCTGCGCGGATCGACGCCGCCGTTCAGCGAGTAGCGGGTCTTTCCGTCGCGGCGCACCGGAACGCCGATCGCGAGGACGGGCTTCTGCAGCACCGGGCCGGTGAAGAGATCGGTCACAACCGGCTCGCCAGTCTGGAAAATGCGCTGCAGCTGCGTCGGATATCCCTGCGCCGGGAGCGACTCGCCGAAGCGGCGGGCGGTGTTCAAGAGCGAGCGGCCGCTCTCGTCGAGCAGCATGATACTGACCAGGGCCTGCTCCTTGAGCGCTGCCTGCGCCTGGCCGTGGAACGCGGCGAGATCCCCCGAGGAAAGCTGTGGCGAGCTCGCGAGCGCGTACAAGGCCAGCTTCGCGCCCTTGAATTCCATGTCCAGCGCCGCCGCCAGGGCGCGCGCCGTGGCGACCGAGTCCCGCACCAGCCGCTCGCGTTCGCGGCTGTAGTAGTCGTACCCGACCAGCAGCGACGCGATCAAC
>JBJMWH010000241.1:0-9701 GCA_045810245.1 Burkholderiales bacterium
CGCTCCTGGACACGGTTGTAGACCAGCACACCTGCCACGGCGGCCGCGCCGATGACGAGCAAGCCGATCTGCAGGTCCGTCACCGTCAGGCCGCGAGCTCCTCCCGCATGCGCAGCGCCTGGTCGATGTCGACGGCGACCACGCGGGACACACCCGACTCGGGCATGGTCACGCCGACGAGCTGCTCGGCCATCTCCATCGAGATCTTGTTGTGGCTGATGAAAAGGAACTGCGTCTGCGCGGACATGCGCTTCACCAGGTCGCAGAAGCGGCCGGTGTTGGTGTCGTCGAGCGGCGCGTCGACCTCGTCGAGCAGGCAGAACGGCGCCGGGTTGAGCTGAAACAGCGCGAACACCAGCGAGATCGCGGTGAGCGCCTTTTCGCCGCCCGACAGGAGATGGATGCTCGCGTTTCTCTTGCCCGGCGGGTGCGCCATCACCTGTACCCCGGCGTCGAGAATCTCCTCGCCGGTCATGAGGAGCTTCGCCTCGCCGCCGCCGAAGAGCAGCGGGAACAGCGAGCCGAAATGGCGGTTCACGCTGTCGAAGGTCTCGCTCAGCAGCTCGCGGGTCTCGCGGTCGATGCGCCGGATGGCGTCCTCCATCGTCTTCACCGCCTCATCGAGGTCGGCGGCCTGCGAGTCGAGGTAGCCCTTGCGCTCGCGGCTGGTGTTGAGCTCCTCGAGCGCCGCCAGATTGACCGCGCCCAGCTCGGCGATCGCGGTGTTGATGCGCGTGATCTCGCCCTGCAGGCTCGAGGGCCGGGGGGCGTCCTCGGCTGCGGCGGCGAGCACGGCTTCGTCGGCGTTCGCCTCGCGAAGCTGCGCGTCGAACTGCTCGAAGCTGAGCTGCGCCGCCTGCTGCTTGAGGCGCAGCTCGCCCAGCCGCTCGCGCAGCGGAGCGACGCGCGCCTCCACCTGCAGGCGCGCCTCCTCCAGCTCGCGCAGGGCGCCGGCGGCGGCCTCCACGGCATTGCGGGCCTCGCCGAGCGCCTTCTCGCACGCGATGCGCGACTCGACCGCGGCGTCGAGGTCCTGGCGCAGCGCCGGAATCGGATCCTCGGCGAGCTCGTCGTTCAGCCGCGCGACCTCGGCCTCGCCGCGCTCGATCTCGCGGTCGATGAGCTTCACGGAGCTGTCGATCTCGGCGATCTTCGCGCTGCACTCGCGCTCTCCGAAGAGCGCATCCTGCGCCTCGCGCTCGGCCCGCTGCACCGCCACGCGCTGCGCGGCGAGCGCAGTCTCCGCCTCGACATGGGCCGCGCGAGCGCCCTCGAGGCCGGCTTTTGCGCTCGCGATCTCGCCGGCGATGCGCGCCTGATTGGCGCGGCACTCGTCGAGGGCGGCGTTGCCCGTTTCCATCTCGGCGCCGATCTGCTCGAGCTCCGCGCGGACCTGCTCGCTGCGCTCGCGGTAGCGCTCCTGCGCCTGCAACGCCTTCAGCTGTTCGATCTGCGCGTCGTGGTAGGCCTTCTGGCGCGCGCCGATCTCCTCGCGCGCGGCCTCCAGCGCCGCGCTGCGCTCGGAAAGCTGCGCTTCGATGTTTTCAAGGTCCGCCTGCGCCGCAGCGAGGCGCGCCGCAAGCTCGGTCAGGCGCGCTTCCAGCGTCTCGATCTCGGCTTGCCGGGCGAGGAGCCCCGTGTCGGCCGCGTCGGGGGCGTGAAGGCTCACCGTGAAGTGCGTGAACTGGTGGCCGGCGCGGTCGACGAGCACCGCGCCCGGCGGCAGCCTGGAAGTGTCGGGTACGCCCTCGGTGACGAACACGCCGCCGAGCCAGTCGCGCAGCGCGCCGGAGACCGAGGCATCGGCATCCTGGATTTTGGCGAAGAGCGACTCGAAACCGGGCACCGCGTCCGGCACTACGTTGCCCTGGACGAACAAGCTCGCCTTCGATGGCGGCTGGTCGCCGACGATGTCTGCGAGCCGCGCGGGGTCGGCGAGCTCGAGCGCGTGCAGACGCTCGCGCAGCACCGCCTCCACCGCGGTCTCCCAACCGGCCTCGATGCGCAGCTTTTGCCAGAGCGGCGCGACGCCGCCGAGGCCGTGGCGCTCGAACCAGTCGCGCAGCGGCGCGTTTTCCCCGCTCGCGGCCTGGATCTGGCGCAGCGTCGCGATCTGGGCCTCGGCCGCGGCCTGGTCGCGCGCGGCAGCGCCGAGCGCTTCGGCCGCCAGTTGTTTGCGCTCTTCGAGATGCGAAACCTGTCTCTGGAACGACTCGGAAGCTGCCTCGACGCCAGCCACCGCTTCCTGCAACCCGGCGAGGGTCGCTTCCAGCCCGGAGAGCGCGCCGGCGTCGGGCGCGGCGAGCGTCTGGAGCTCGCCGTCGATGCGCTCGCGGCGCTGCTCGAGCGCCTGCCGGCCGCGCTCGAGGTGCGCGAGGTTCGCCTGCTCGAGCTGGAGCCGGCTCTCGGCCTGCATGAGCTGGCTGCGCGCCTCGTTCAGGTGCTCCTGGCCGGCGCGGAAGCCCTGCTCGGCCTGCGGCAGGCGGGCATCTTCATTTTGCAGACGGGCCTGGGCCTCGGCGGTCCTGGTTTTTGCTCCGCCCGCGCGCGCGGCCCACATATGCAGCGCCTGGGTGAGCTGGGAGCGCTGCCCGCGCCACTGAGTGAGCTGGGCGCGGCGCTCGGTGTGCTGGCTTTCGAGCCTCTGGCGCGTCTCTTCGAGGTGGCGCAGCTCCGACTCGTGCTTGGCGACGAGGGCGTTCGACGAGTAGAGGGCGGCCTGGGCAAGATTGAGCGCGTCGCCGGCGGTGTAGTGCGCGCTGCGGGCGGTCTCGACGCGCGACTCGATGCTGCGCAGCTCGGCGTTCTCGGCCTCGAGCGCGTTGCTGGTCTTGTCGATGTCCTGGCCCTGGCGCTCGCGCTCAGCGGCGGCGTCGCGCCGGCGCAGGTACCAGAGCAGGTGCTGCTTGAGCTGCAGGTCGCAGTGCAGCTCGTTGTAGCGCGTGGCGACCTTGGCCTGCGCCTCGAGCTTCTCGAGCTGCCCGGCGAGCTCGAGGCGGATGTCGGTGATGCGGGCGAGGTTCTCGCGGGTATCGGCGAGCCGGCTCTCGGTCTCGCGGCGGCGCTCCTTGTACTTGGAGATTCCCGCGGCCTCCTCCAGGAATACGCGCAGCTCGTCGGGCTTCGCCTCGATCACGCGCGAGATCATCCCCTGCTCGATGATGGCGTAGGCGCGCGGCCCGAGCCCCGTGCCGAGGAACATGTCGGTGATGTCGCGCCGGCGCACGTGCGTGCCGTTGATGTAGTAGCTCGACTCGCCGTCGCGCTGGAGCACGCGGCGCACCGAGATCTCGGCGTACTGGGACCATTGCCCGGCGGCGCGGCCCTGCGAATTGTCGAAGATCAGCTCGACCGAGGCGCGAGCGAGCGGCTTCCTGTTGGCCGAGCCGTTGAAGATCACGTCCTGCATCGAGTCGCCCCGCAGCGCCGCCGCCCGGCTCTCGCCGAGCACCCAGCGCACCGCGTCGATGACGTTCGACTTGCCGCAGCCGTTGGGGCCGACCACGCCTACGAGCTGGCCGGGGAGGTGAATCGAGGTGGGATCTACGAAGGACTTAAAACCAGACAGCTTTATTTGAGTTAGTCGCATCGCCAAAAATGATACCATCGTTGTGAATTTTTTCCGGGTCCGGCTTTCCGCTTTTTTTCCCGTTTTTTCGGACCCGGCTTCTTCGGATCTTCGGTCGATTCGATGCCCTCGCGCCCCAGCAAGACGCTGGAAACGTTTCCCAACCCTGCGCCCGAGCGCGACTACCGGATCCACATGGAGATTCCGGAGTTCACCTGCGTCTGCCCCATGACCGGGCAGCCGGATTTCGCCACGCTCACGCTCGACTACATCGCCGACCGGCTGTGCGTGGAGTTGAAGTCGCTCAAGCTCTACGTCTGGTCCTACCGCGACGAGGGGGCGTTTCACGAGGCGGTCACCAACAGGATCCTCGATGACCTCGTGCGCGCCACGGAGCCGCGCTACATGAGGCTCGAGGCGAAGTGGAACGTCCGCGGCGGCATCTACACCACCGTCGTCGCCGAGCATCGCAAAGAGGGTTGGCAGGACACCCAGCCGGGCCGGGCGTGAACCCGCTGCTCGAAAAGCTGCAGCCCTACCCCTTCGAGAAGCTGCGCCGCCTTCTCGATGGGGTTGTGGGTAATGAAAAGCTCCAACCCATAAACCTGCAGATCGGCGAGCCGAAGCACCCGACGCCGGAGCTGGTGACCTCGGCGCTGGTGCGGGCGCTCGACGGCCTCTCGGTCTATCCGCTGACCGCGGGCCTGCCGGAGCTGCGCGAAGCCATCGCCGGGTGGCTGGCGCGGCGCTACGCCATCCCGAAGCCCGATGCCGCGACGCAGGTGCTGCCGGTCAACGGCACGCGCGAGGCGCTCTTCGCCTTCGCGCAGACGATCCTAGCCCCCGGCGAAAACGCGAAGGTCGTCTGCCCCAACCCGTTCTACCAAATCTACGAGGGGGCGGCGATCCTCGGCGGGGCGACTCCGGTCTACGGCGCGCCGAGGGACTGGGATGGGGTTCAGCTCGTGTACGCCTGCTCTCCGGCCAATCCAAGCGGCGCGGTGATGAGCCTGGTGGACTGGAAGCGCCTGTTCGAGCTCTCGGATCGCCAGGGTTTCGTGATCGCCTCGGACGAGTGCTACTCCGAGATCTACTTCGAGCGCCCGCCGTTGGGCGCGCTCGAAGCGGCGCACAAGCTCGGCAGAACGGGCTATGAACGGCTGGTGGTCTTTTCGAGCCTGTCGAAAAGATCCAACTGCCCGGGCATGCGCTCGGGTTTTGCCGCCGGGGACGCGGCGCTGCTGAAGAAATTCCTCCTCTACCGTACTTACCACGGCTCGGCCATGAGCCTCAGCGTGCAGCACGCGTCGATTGCGGCCTGGAACGATGAGGCGCACGTGGAGGCGAATCGGCGCCTTTACGCCGCCAAGTTCCAGGCGGCCCTGCCTCTCCTGAAAAAACCCGTGGAGGCTGAAATGCCGCAGGGGGGGTTTTATCTCTGGATGCGCACCCCGATCGACGACGCCGAATTCGTGCGCCGCCTGTACATCGACGAGAACGTCCTCGGCCTGCCCGGGAGCTATCTAGCGCGCGAACAGCACGACGGGACAAACCCGGGGAAGAACCGGGTGCGGCTCGCGCTGGTCGCGCCGCTCGGGGAGTGTGTCGAAGCCGTCCGCCGCATCAACCAATTCGCGAGGCAGCTATGAAGGACACGATTGAGAAGGCCTGGGAGGAAAGAAGCGCCCTCAATCCCGGAAACGCTCCGCGCGCGTTGCGCGAGGCGGTCGAGGAGGTCATCGCCGGCCTGGACTGCGGCAAGCTTCGGGTGGCCGAGAAGTCGGGCGGCGAATGGATCACCCACCAGTGGATCAAGAAGGCCGTTCTGCTTTCGTTCCGGCTGGAGGACAACCGTGTCATCGATGCCGGGGCAACCCGCTACTACGACAAGGTCAAGTCGAAGTTCTCGAACCTGGATGAAAAGCAATTCGCCGCTGGCGGTTTTCGCGTGGTGCCGCCGGCGATGGCGCGGCGCGGGTCGTTCATCGCGCGCAACGTCGTTCTCATGCCCTCCTACGTCAACATCGGCGCTTACGTCGACGAGGGGACCATGGTCGATACCTGGGCGACGGTCGGGTCCTGCGCCCAGATCGGCAAGAACGTGCACCTCTCGGGCGGGGTGGGCATCGGCGGGGTTCTCGAGCCGCTGCAGGCGAACCCGGTGATCATCGAGGACAACTGCTTCGTCGGGGCGCGCTCGGAAGTGGTCGAAGGGGTGATCATCGAGGAGAACAGCGTCATATCCATGGGCGTATTTCTCGGCCAGAGCACCCGGATCCTCGACCGCGCCACGGGCGAAATCCTCTACGGCCGCGTCCCCGCGGGCTCGGTGGTGGTTTCGGGCAATTTGCCCTCTCCCGACGGCAGGTACGGCCTGTATTGTGCCGTCATCGTCAAGAAGGTTGACGCGAAGACCCGGGCCAAGACCAGCCTGAACGAGCTGCTGCGCGGCGACTGACGCAAGCACAATAAGACGGGGGGGCACCATGTCAGCGATGAAGCGGCTGTTCCAGGTGATGGCCGACAAGAAAGCCTCGGACATCTTCATGTCAGTCGGGGCCCCGATCAACATCAAGATCAACGGCGTGGCGGTGCCGGTGAACCAGGCCATCATGAGCGCCGACACCGTGCGCCAGCTCCTCTACGAAGTCCTGAACGAGCGCCAGATCAAGGAGTTCGAGGACGAGATGGAGCTGAACACCGCCATCTCGGTCGAGGGCGTCGGCAGCTTCCGCGTGAGCGCGTTCCGCCAGAAGGGCGCGCCGGCCGTGGTGGTGCGCTACATCCCGAACCTGATTCCCCCGCTCGACACGCTGGGCCTGCCGGAGGTGGTGAAGGACGTCATCATGCAGAAGCGCGGCCTGATCCTGATGGTCGGCGCCACCGGCTCGGGCAAGTCGACCTCGCTCGCGGCGATGATCGACTACCGCAACGAGAGGAAGTCCGGGCACATCCTGACGCTCGAGGACCCGGTCGAATTCATCTTCCAGAACAAGAAGTCGATCGTGAACCAGCGCGAGGTCGGCACCGACACGCAGACCCTCGAAACCGCGCTGAAGAACGCGCTGCGCCAGGCCCCGGACTGCATCCTGATCGGCGAGATCCGCGACAAGCCGACCATGTCGATGGCGCTTGCCTACGCGCAGACCGGGCACCTGTGCCTCGCGACGCTGCACGCGAACAACAGCTACCACGCGATGAACCGGATCATCAACTTCTACCCGCTCGAGACGCGCGCGAGCCTGCTCCTCGACCTCGCCGCCGCGCTCCAGGCCGTGATCTCGCTGCGCCTGGTGCGCATCAAGACCGGCGCGCGCGTGCCAGCGGTGGAGATCCTGCTCAACACGCGCAACATCTCCGAGCTGATCGAGAGGGGCGAGATCAGCCAGATGAAGGAAGCGCTGGAGAAAAGCCTTGCGCCCGGCTCGCAGACCTTCGAGCAGGCCCTCTTCAAGCTCTTCATGGACGGCAAGATCACCCAGGACGAGGCACTCGCGAACGCCGACTCGGCGAGCAACATGCTGTGGCTCATCAACCAGGCGACCGCGGGCGAGCTCTCCCTCAACGGCGCGCCCACTCCGCCCGCCAGGCCGGCCGAGGACAAGAAGGAAGCCGGCTCCGCCGCCTTCAACGACTTCAAGATCAACGTGAATGCCTGAAGATAGCGGTGTCCTGGCGCTTTCCAGGGCACTGATCGGCCGCAGGTCGGTGACGCCCGAAGACGGCGGCTGCCAGCCGCTTGTCGCAGAGCGCCTCGAGCGCGCCGGCTTCCGCTGCGAGTCGGTGGTCTGCGGCGAAGTGACCAACCTGTGGGCGCGGCGCGGCACGAAGCGGCCGCTCGTCTGCCTCGCTGGCCATACCGACGTGGTGCCGACCGGCCCGCTCGCGGAGTGGCAATCGGACCCCTTCGTGCCCACGCTGCGCGACGGACGCCTCTACGGCCGCGGCGCCGCCGACATGAAGTCCTCGCTCGCGGCCTTCGTCTGCGCCACGGAAATGTTCGTCCGGGAAAAGCCGGACCATTCCGGGTCGATCGCTTTCCTCCTCACCTCGGACGAGGAAGGGCCCTCGGTGGATGGCACCGCGCGCATCGTCGAGCGCATGAAGAAGCGCGGCGAGACCATCGACTACTGCGTCGTCGGCGAGCCCACCTCGGTGAGCGAGCTCGGCGACATGATCAAAAACGGGCGCCGCGGCTCGCTTTCGGGACGTCTTACGGTGCGCGGTGTGCAGGCGCACATCGCCTACCCGCAGCTCGGCCGCAACCCGATCCACCTCCTCGCTCCGGCCCTGGCCGCGCTCGCGGCGATGCAGTGGGACCGCGGCAACGCGCATTTCCAGCCGACGAGCTGGCAGTGCTCCAACATCCACGCCGGCACCGGCGCGGGCAACGTCATTCCCGGCTCGCTCACCCTGGACTTCAACTTCCGCTATTCCACGGAAAGCAGCGAGACGTCGCTGAAGCAGCGCCTCGAGGCCATTCTGGAAAAGCACGGCCTGGAATACGCGCTCGACTGGCTTCCCGGCGGCGGCAAGCCGTTCGTGACCCAGCGCGGGCGCCTGGTCGAGGTCGTGTCGCAGGCGATCCACAGCCACACCGCTCGCCTGCCCGAGCTCTCCACCACCGGCGGCACTTCCGACGCGCGCTTCATCGCGGAGATCTGCTCCGAGGTGGTGGAGTTCGGACCGGTCAACGCCAGCATCCACAAGCTGAACGAGCACATCGAGCTCGCGGCGCTGGAGACGCTGCCGCGGATCTATCTGGATATCCTGCGCGCGCTTCTTCCTTGACGTTAAATGAATTGATCGGGAAAACGGCGCGGCGCCTCCGTGCCGCCCGGCTGCACTATGGCCACGGCACCGACAACCCGCACGATGAAGCCGCGTTCCTGGTCTTGAGAGGTCTGGGACTGCCGTTCGACGCGGATCTCGGCCAGGCCGCGGATCCGTCGCGCGTCGAATCTCTGGTGCAAAAGCGAATCCAGGAGCGCACCCCGGCCGCCTACCTCCTCAACGAGGCCTGGCTTTGCGGCGTGCCCTTCTATGTCGACCGGCGCGTCATCATCCCGCGCTCGCACATCGCAGGGCTGCTCGAAGGAGGTCTCGAGCCGTGGCTGCCGCGGCCGCTCCGGCGCGTGCTCGACCTGTGCACCGGATCGGGGTGCCTCGCGATTCTGGCGGCGCGCGCCTTTCCCCTCGCGCTCGTCGACGCCGCCGATCTCTCGGCCGCCGCGCTCGCCGTCGCGCGGCGCAATGTCTCGAAGCACGAGCTGGAGAAAAGAATCAGCGTCGTGCGCTCCGATCTTTTCTCGAGCCTCGGGGAAAAGCGCTACGACCTGATCATCACCAATCCGCCCTACGTCACTTCCGCAGCGATGCGGCGCCTGCCCGCCGAGTACCGGCACGAGCCCGGCCTCGCATTGGCCGCGGGCAGGGACGGCCTCGACGTGGTGGCGCGCATCCTCGTCTCGGCCAGGCAGCATCTCGCGAAGAGCGGCCTGCTCGCGTGCGAGGTGGGCGATGGCCGCGAGGCCGTGGAGCGCGCGTTCCCTCAGCTACCCTTCGTCTGGCCCAAGGACCAGATCTTTATCCTGCCGGCGGCGGGTCTCGCCAGTAGGGCGCCAAGCGCTCGAAGCGTTCCCAGGTCGCGCGCAGCTTCCGGGTGAGGCGCTGCTCGCGCCGCTCGAGGCTGCGCGGGGCGGCCGCGCCGAGCTCCTCGAGCAGCGCGCGCGCGACGACGATGTCGTTCAATGCGCCGAGCACGTCCTGCAGCGTGCGCAGTGCGCCGAGCCACGCCTGGACAGCCTCCTCCGCGAAGCCGGGCGCGAGGTATTCGCAAGCGTAGCGCAGGCGCTTGATCCGGACCCGCAGCGCGTGGCGCGGCTTCGGGCGCTCGAGGTCGACCTTGCGCAGCGTCTTGCGATAGATCTTCTCCAGCCGGCCCGGCGCGAAGGCTGCGAGCGTGGCGCCCGCGCCGTTCCACGGCTCGCTCTCGAGCCAGCGGAGCGCGCGGAAAAGGAAAGCGCGGAACTCAGGCGATGCCACGCACTCGAGTGCGGCGCGGCGCGCAGCCTTGGCGCGAGACCGCGCGGTACGAACGACGGCGGGTGCCGGCTCCAGCTTCTCGAGCGTC
>JBJMWH010000242.1:0-9891 GCA_045810245.1 Burkholderiales bacterium
ATCGGAAATCGGGCTCTGACCCCGATTTTAGAAAGGCGTGAAGAGCTGGACGACCCGATCGTAGTTTTCGAGGCCACCCGTCTTCTCCATGCGCTCCTTCATGCGCGCGAGGCTCGCCGAGCGCGCGCCGGCATAGAAGCGCTTCGACGCGTCGGGCGACTGCGCGAGCGTCTTGATGCCGCGCTTCTTGAGCTCGGCCTCCTCCTGCTTCCACAGCGCCTGCAGCGCCTGGAGGCTGTCGGTCTCGTGCTGGATGGCGACGCGCTGCAGGATCTCGCGCGTCTGGGGCGCGAGCGCGTTCCATTTCTTCAGATTGACCAGGATCACGAGGTCGGTGGAGAAGAAGTCGGGCAGGATGCGGTACTTGAGGAAGCGGTCCCAGTTCAGGTCCATCAGGCCGATCTGGGTCCACGCGCTCATCTCCACGGTCCCGCGCTCGAGCGCGGTGTAGAGATCCGGCGAATTGATGTTGATGGTCTGCGCGCCGAGGTAGTTGGTGAGGAAGGCCTGGTAGATCGGATGGCCGCGCACCTTGAAGCCCTTGATGTCGATGTGGCCGGTCGAGTCGAGCTTCGGCTCCTTGGTCGACCACAGATTGAAGCGGATGCCGCTGTCGACCCAGCCCAGAAGGTAGACTCCGGCGCGCTTCTGGTGGATCTGGTTGAGGAGCTCGGTGCCGCCGTTCTTGCGCGCCGTGGGCCCGTCGAGGGTCGAGGCCGACATGGCGTCGCACTCGGGCACCTGGGCAGCGTAGAAGGCGCAGGCGGTGTAGACCATGTCGACCACCCCGTCGCGCACCGCGCGCGGCTGCTCCATCATCGGGATCGCCTCGGGCCCGCCGCGGACCTGGATCGAGAACCCACCCTTGCCGGCGTCGTTCGCCTTCTTCACGAACTCGAGGAAGCTGCGCGAGTAGACGAGCGAGGCCGGGAACACGTGCGTCGCGCTGATGGTGTCGGCCGCAATGGCCGGCACGGCCGGCCCGACGCATGCCAGCGCAAGCGCGGCCAAGAAACGTGCTCTCACGAACCCTCCTCCGGTTGTCCAGACGGCGCGCGGCATCTTACCATCCGGTGAGTGACGACGGTCTTCTCCGCCTTCGAGCGCACCGCTCGCGCGCACGGCGCGAAGCCGTTCCTCCATGCCCTGCCGGAGCGAGTCGAGTACAGCTATCAGGAAGCATTGGAAAAAATTCTGCATATCGCGCAGCGCTATCGCGCCGCGAGCTACGGACCGGGCCACCGGGTGGCGCTGCGGCTGCCGAATTGCCCGGAGTTCCTGCTGCATTTCCTCGCGCTCAACTCCATTGGCGCATCGGTGGTGCCGGTCAATCCCGATTACCGCGCGGCGGAGCTCGATTACGTGCTCGCGCACAGCGAGGCAGCCGCCGTCATCACGCGCGACACGCTCGAGCGCCCGCCGGCCGCGGGCCCGCACGTCGACGCCGCCGAATGTGCGCTGGTCTACACCTCCGGGACCACCGGCAAGCCCAAGGGCTGCCTCCTTGGGAACGCCTACTTCCTGAACGCCGGCAGGCGCTATCTCGCGGAAGGCGGCCTGTGCGCGCTGCGCGAAGGCGAAGAGCGGCTGATCACGCCGCTGCCGCTGTTCCACATGAACGCGCTCGCGGTTTCGACGACCGCGATGATCCTCGCCGCCGGCTGCGTGGTGCAGCTCGAGCGTTTTCATCCCAAGACCTGGTGGCACGACGTGGCCGCCTCGCGCGCCACGATCGTGCACTATCTGGGCGTCATGCCGGCCATCCTGCTTTCGCAGCCAGCATGCGCGCTGGAGCGCGCGCACCGCGTCCGTTTCGGCTTCGGCGCCAACGCGAACCCGAACGAGCACGCCGCATTCGAGGCGCGCTTCGGCTTCCCGCTGGTCGAGGCCTGGGCCATGACCGAGACCGGCGGCGGGGCGATGATCGCCGCGAGCCGCGAGCCGCGCCATGTCGGCACGAGATGCTTCGGTCGTCCACCTGCAGATCTGGAAATACAGGTCAATGAACAAACCGCGGAGCTGCTGGTTCGGCAGAAAGGAAGCGATCCGCGGCGCGGCTTTTTCTCCGGCTATCTCAAAGATGACGCGGCCACCGCTGAGGCCTGGGACGGCGGCTGGTTCCATACCGGCGACGCAGTGCGCCGCGGCGAGGACGGCCAGCTGCACTTCGTCGACCGGAGGAAGAACATCATTCGCCGCGCCGGCGAGAACATCGCCGCCCTCGAAGTCGAAGCCGCGCTTGCCGACCACCCCGCGATCGCGCAGGTGGCGGTGATCGCGGCACCCGATCCGGTGCGCGACGAGGAAGTGCTTTCCTGTGTGGTCCTCAGTCCCGAGGCACGGCCGTCGCTCGAAACCGCCGTTTCCATCCAGGACCATTGCCTCGCGCGGCTCGCCTACTTCAAGGCGCCGGGCTATGTCGCCTTCATCGACGCCCTCCCGACCACCTCTACAAACAAGGTGCAAAAGGCGAAGCTCAGCGAGTTTGCTTTCGACCCCGCCCTGCGCTTCGACCTGCGCGGCCGCAAGCGGCGTCCTCAGTGAGGCAGTCCTACAAGGGCGTGGTCCTGGCGGCGCCGGTCACCGTGCCTTACGTGCGCTACTCCATCCGCTCGGCGCACTGGTGGCTGGCAAAAGCCTTTTCTTCTCTTCTCGAAAAATCCAAACTCAAGAAGGAGGAGATCGATGGTGTCACCGTCTCGAGCTTCACGCTCGCGCCCGACACCGCCATCGGCCTCACCCAGCACATCGGCGTTTCGCCGCGCTGGCTCGACCACGTTCCGCTCGGCGGTGCCAGCGGCGTCGTCGCGCTGAGGCGGGCCGCGCGCGCGGTGCAGGCGGGCGACGCCGACGCCGTAGCGTGCCTGGCGGGCGACACCAACCACGTCGATTCCTTCCGGCTGACCCTCGCGAACTTCAGCCAGTTCGCGCGCGACGCGGTCTATCCCTACGGCGCCGGCGGCCCGAATGCGAGCTTCGCCTTCCTGACCGCGCACTATATGCGGCTGTACGGCGCGAGGCGCGAGGACTTCGGCAAGCTTTGCGTCGCCCAGCGCGCCAACGCGCTGCGCTATCCGCACGCGTTGTTCAAAAGAGAATTGACCTTGGAGGAGTATCTGCGCGCACGGCCGATCGCCGAGCCGCTGCATCTCTTCGACTGCGTCATGCCCTGCGCCGGCGCAGAAGGTTTTCTCGTGACAACTGAAGATCGGGCTAGGGCACTGAACCTACCCTTCGCCCGCTTGCGCGGGACGATCGAACGGCATAACGCTTTCAGCTCCGATCCGGTACAGCTGCGCGCGGGCTGGGCGCTCGACCGCGACGAGCTCTACGCGCAGGCGGCCTGCTCGCCGGCCGACATCGATTTCGTGCAGGCCTACGACGACTACCCGGTTATCACGCTGATGCAGCTCGAGGATCTGGGCTTCTGTAGCAAGGGCGAAGGGCCGGCCTTCGTGCGCGAGCACCGCTTCACCTGGGACGGCGACTTCCCGCTCAACACGAGCGGCGGACAGCTCTCCGCGGGGCAAGCCGGCGCGGCGGGCGGGTTTCTCGGCATGGTCGAGGGGATCCGCCAGCTCACCGGCGAGACGCCCGGGCGCCAGGTCCCCGGCGCGAAGCTCGGCCTCGTGAGCGGCTTCGGCATGATCAACTACGATCGCGGCCTCGGCAGCGGCGCTGCAATTCTTGCTTCATGAGTCTCAAGAAAAAAAACCCTATCCTGCGAACCCGGCTCCCGACTCTGCCGCCGGCGGCGCGCAGCCGCGTCGCGCTCGGCCTGACGGCAGCCGCAGCGCTCGGCCGTTTCGAATTGCAGCAATGCCGCGATTGCGGGACTGTGCAGTACCCGCCCCGCGAGGCCTGCCAGAATTGCCTCTCCACAAAAATATTCTGGAAACCCCAATCGGGTGAGGCCGAGCTGCTCGCGAGCACCGTCCTGCACCACAGCAACGATCTTTTCTTCCGCGAGCGGCTGCCGTGGCGCCTGGGCCTCGCCAGGCTGGCGAGCGGCCCGACCGTCGTCGTGCATCTGCATGCCGATGTGCCGCCCGCGCCGGCGAAGCTGCGGGTCGCGGCGCGCCTCGACCGTGCAGGACAGGCGGTGCTCGTGGGCTTACCCGACAAGGAGAACGTGAACATGGCCGAAGACCGCCAGCTGCGCGAGTTCACCTGCGATCCGAAGCACCGCAAGGTGCTGGTCACCGACGGCAAGAGCGGCGTCGGCCAGGCGCTGGTCAAGGCGCTCGTCGCGGCCGGCGCCGAGCTCGTCTGGGTCGGCCACGCCGAGCCGTGGAAGCGCCTCCCGGGGTTCGACGAGCTGCAGAAGCTTCCGCAGGTCACGCTCGTGCCCCTCGACCTCACCGATTCGAAGAACGTTTGCGAGCTCGCCGCCGAGATCGGCGCCAAGGTCGACATCCTCGTGAGCAACGCCGAGCTTCACCGCTCCCACGGTATCGCCAATCGCCAGGGCGTGGAGACGGCGCGCGCCGAAATGGACGTCAACTACTTCGGCCTGCTGCGGCTCGCCCAGGAGTTCGGACCGGCGATGCGCGCGCGCGGCGCGGACGGCCTCGCAAGCGCGGTGGCCTGGGTCAACCTGCTCTCGATCTACGCGCTCGCCAATTTCCCCCCGCACGGCACCTTCTCGGCTTCGAAGGCCGCCGCGCAGTCGCTCGCCCAGTGCCTGCGCGCGGAGATGCGCCCGGCCGGCGTGCGGGTGGTCAACGTCTTTCCCGGTCCGATCGACGACGAGTGGAGCCAGCTCCTGCCGCCGCCCAAGCTCGCGCCCGCCGCGCTCGCGGCCGCCATCGTTAGCGCGCTGCGCGAAGGGGTCGAGGACCTCTATCCGGGCGACGTGGCGCAGGAATGGCTCGAGCGCTGGCGCGACAATCCGAAGGCCCTCGAAAGAGAATTGTCCTCATGAACGCGCTGGCGAGCTTCATCGAAGCCTTTTCCAGCGGGAAGATCCGTGTCGTCGACCTTACGCAGACGCTCTCGCCCGAATTCCCGCACATCAGCCTGCCGCCCGAAATGGGCCAGGCGTGGCCGTTCCGGATCGAAGAGGTCTCGCGCTACGATGAGCGCGGGCCCGCCTGGTACTGGAACAATTTTTCCTGCGGCGAGCACACCGGTACGCACTTCGATGCGCCGATCCACTGGATCTCCGGCAGGGACCTGCCGCAGAACGCCACCGACAGCATTCCGGCCGAGCGCTTCATCGGCCCGGCCTGCGTCGTGGACTGCTCGCGGGAGTCGGCTTGCGATCCGGATTTCCTCCTGACGAAAAAGCAGCTCCTGGCATGGGAAAAGCAGCACGGCCGCATCCCGTGCAGAGCCTGGGTGCTGATGCGCACCGACTGGTCCAAACGCGCCGACCCGGCGGCCTACCAGAACTACGACGAGGCCGGGCAGCACACGCCGGGACCGGACGTCGAGGCGGTGAAATTCCTGGTCGACGAGCGCGACATCCTGGGATTCGGCACCGAGTCGATCGGCACCGACGCGGGCCAAGCCCAGCACCTTCGCCCGCCCTACCCCTGCCATTACTTCATGCACGGCGCCGGCCGCTACGGCCTGCAGTGCCTCGCCAACCTCGACCAACTCCCGCCGACCGGCGCGGTCGTGATCGCGGCGCCGCTCAAGATCCGTAACGGCAGCGGCAGCCCTTTGCGTGCAATTGCACTCGTCGAGACCGCATGACACCCATAATCAGCACCCATAATCAGGGACAGACCACGTTTTTCTCCACCGGCCGCTCTTGAAGGGCGAGCAAGAACAAAAAACGTGGTCTGTCCCTGATTTTTGGTTTTGCCAAGCACGGGTGAATCGATGAACAAATACAAGATCTGGTTCCAGGGCGCGACCGACAAGGTCCACATGGCGCCTTACATCGCCAAAGTCGAGGCGCACCTGAAGTCGATCCTCGAGCCCGATTTCGAGGCGACGTTCCATACCACGACGCCGCCCGCGACCACGACGCACGCGATCACCGAGTTCCGCATCGCGCGCAACCTCATCCGCAACGCGCTCGAGGCCGAGAAGCAGGGCTATGCGGCGATGGCGATCACGCATTTCCAGGACGCCGGCCTCGCGGAGGTGAAGTCGGTCGTCGACATCCCGGTGCTCGGGCTGGGCGAGACCACGCTGCTTCACGCGTGCACTCTTGGCCGCAAGCTCGGCCTCGTCACGATCAACCCGGTGTTCATCCCGTGGCACGAGGACCAGGTCATCCGGTACGGCCTGCAGCAGCGCGTCGTGGGCGTGCGCGCGGTGGAGGCCACGGTGAAGGACTTCATCGATGCCTTCGCCGACAAGAACTCGTATGATTCCCTGTATCCCAAATGGGAACGCGAATGCCGCATCCTTCTTGATGCCGGCGCCGAGGTCATCGTCCCGGCCGGCGGTCTGCCGATGATGCTCTTCGGCGGCACCGAGATGGACGGCGCGCCGGTGCTGAACGGCGTGACGCTCATTGCCAAGAGCGCCGAGCTGGCGATCAAGCTGCGCCGGCTCGGCATGGCGAAGGTGAGCCGGCGCGCGAACTTCGTGAAGCCGCCGGAGAAGGCGCTCAAGGAGTTCCTGGAGCAGGGGTAGCTTGAAAAAAATGCCGGCATCCCTTGCTCAAAAGCTCATCGCGCGCGCCGCGGGTCGCAGCTTCGTCATGCCCGGCGAGATCGTCACCTGCAAGGTGGATCTCGCGATGATCCACGACTCGGGCGGGCCGCGCCGGTTGAAGCCGATGCTCGAGCGCCTCGGTGCGAAGGTGTGGGACCCCTCGAAGGTCGTCCTCATCACCGACCACTACGTCCCGGCCTACGACGAGGAAAGCCGCAAGATCATCCGCCTCACGCGCGACTGGGTACGCGAGGCCGGCATCGCCAACTTCCACGACGAGCAGGGCATCTGCCACGTCGTGCTCCCCGAGCGCGGCCACCTGAAGCCGGGCATGTTCGCGGTCGGCGGCGACAGTCACTCGCCCACCGGCGGCGCCTTTGCCGCGTACATGTTCGGCGTCGGCGCTACCGAGATGCTGGGGGTCCTCGTCACCGGCGAGATCTGGCTGAAGGTGCCGCAGACCATCGCCATGGAGTTCGACGGCGCCTTCGCGCCCGGCGTCTCGGCCAAGGATGCGATCCTTTTCCTCATCGGCCGCTTCGGCCTCGACGGTGGTCATTACCAGGCAGTCGAGTACCGGGGAGCGGCCATCCGCGCGCTGCCGATGCAGGAGCGCATGACCCTTTGCAATATGGCCGCCGAGCTCGGCGCGCAAACGGGTTTGATTGCTTCTGATGGTGTGACCCAAACCTTCCTTCAATTAGCAAACCTCGAAACCTGGGACAGCGACCCGGGCGCGCCGCTCGCCGCCCACCACCGCTTCAATGCGAGCGACCTGGCGCCGCAGGTGGCCGCGCCGCATAGCCCGGCGAATACCCGGCCGGTGGGCGAGTTCATCGATGTCAGGCCGCAGCTTGCCTACATCGGCGCCTGCACCGGGGCCAAGCTGGAGTATCTGCGCATGGCGGCCCGGATCTTGAAGGGAAGAAAATCGGCGATCCGATTGCTCGTCGCACCCGCGAGCCTGCGCGACCAGAACGTCGCCCGGAACGAAGGGACCCTGCAAGTCCTACTGGAGGCCGGGGCGGAGCTGCTTCCGAACGGCTGCGGCATCTGCGCCGGCTACGGCGAGCACCTGCTGCCCGAGAACATGGTCGCCATCTCCAGCACTGCGCGCAACTTCAAGGGCCGCATGGGCGCAGCCTCCTCGCAGGTGTACCTCGCCTCTCCCTATACGGTGGCGGCCACTGCGGCGGCCGGGCGCATCTGCGATCCGCGCGAGCTCCTGCAATGAGGGCCTGGGTGCTCGGCGACAACGTCGACACCGACGCGATCACGCCGGGACGCTACATGAAGTTCGGCATCGCAGAGATCGCGCCACACGGCCTCGAAGACGTGCTGCCGGAGTTCGCCCGTAGCGTGACGCCGGGCGACGTCGTGGTCGGCGGCCGCAACTTCGGCGCCGGCTCATCGCGCGAGCAGGCGCCGGCAGCGCTCAAGCACCTCGGCGTGGCGGCGCTGGTGGCCGAATCGTTCGCCGGCCTCTTCTACCGCAACGCTCTCAACCTCGGCCTGCCCGCCGTGGAGTGCGCCGAAGCGAGGCGGATCCATGACGGGGACACCGTCCGCGTCGATCCGGAGGCAGGCAGGATTTACATCGAAAACCGCAACGAGACGCTCGAGTGCGAGCCGATCCCCACGCACCTCATGCAGATGGTGCGCGACGGCGGATTGCTCGCGCACCTGGAGAAGCGCCTTGGCCGAAGCCGGTAAGAAGTACGACCTCCTCATCAAGAACGTGCGCGTGGTGCGGCCCGACGCCAAGGCGCTCGAGGACACCGACATCGCCATCGCAAACAATAAATTTTCGAGAATCGCGCCCGCTATCGAGGTTCGAGAGGCGAAAAGCATCTACGACGGCAAAGGCCGGCTCGCGTTTCCGGGGGCGGTCGACGCGCACATGCACACCGGCATCTACGCCCCGCTCGCGGAGGACGCGGTGAGCGAAAGCCGCGCCGCCGCGCAGGGAGGCGTGACCACGAGCCTCAACTATTTCAGGAGCGGCCAGTACTACCTGAACCGCGGCGGCCCCTACGCGACGTTCTTCCCGGAAGTCCTGCAGCTCTCGCAGGGACGTTTTCACGTCGACTACGGCTACCACCTGGCGCCGATGGATCGCACGCAGATCTCTGAAATTGCGGACTTGATCGAAACGCACGGCGTCAGCTCTTTCAAGATCTTCATGTTCTACGGCTCGCACGGCCTGCACGGCCGCTCCGACAGCCAGCGCGACTTCCTCATGATCGGCGAGGACGAGCGCTACGATTACGCGCACTTCGAGTTCGTGATGCGCGGCGTGCAGGCGGCGCGCGAGCGTTTCCCGCAGAAGGCGGCGCAGATCAGCCTGTCCTTGCATTGCGAGACCGCCGAGATCATGACCGCGTACAGCAAGCTCGTGGAGCGCGAAGGCAAGCTCTCGGGCCTCGCCGCGTACCATGCCGCGCGGCCGCCGCATTCCGAAGGCCTCGCGGTCTTCATCGCTTCCTACCTCGCCGCCGAGACGGCGCTGCCGAATATCAATTTGCTCCACCTGAGCTCGAAAAAGGCGCTCGACGCCGCGTTGCAGATGGCCGCGCTGTTTCCGCACATCGATTTCCGCCGCGAGGTGACGATCGGGCATCTCATGCTCGACACGGGCGCCCGCGCGGGCGCGCTCGCCAAGGTCAATCCGCCGATCCGGCCGCGCGAGGACGTCGAGTACCTCTGGCAGAAGCTCGCCGAAGGCGCGATCGACTGGGTGGCAAGCGACCACGCCTGCTGCCGCCACGAGACCAAGGCGGCGAAGAACGCGCTCGGCAACATCTGGCTCGCCAAATCAGGCTTCGGCGGCACCGAATATCTGCTCCCGGCGCTGGTAGCCGAAGGGAGCAGACGGGGATTGAGCTACAACCGCATCGCCGCACTGACGAGCGCGAACCCCGCGCGCCGCTTCGGCGCCAACGCAAAAGGCGACATCGCAGAGGGCTTCGACGCCGACCTCGCGCTCGTCGACCCGCGCGAGACCTGGACCATCCGCGCCGCCGATTCCGCATCGACGCAGGGCTACACGCCTTTTGAAGGCCTCGAGCTTTCAGCGCGCGTGAAGGCCACGTTCCTGCGCGGCGAGCTCGTGTGCGAGAACGGAAACGTGCTCGGCCCGCCGCGCGGCCGCTATCTGCACCGCCCCACCGCCTAGGCGGGGTGCGGCAGCGTAAGGACCGCGGCGAGCCCGCCTTCTGGCCGGTTCTCCAAAACCAGCTCTCCGCCGTGGGCGCGCGCGATGTTGCGCGCGATGCC
>JBJMWH010000243.1:0-4575 GCA_045810245.1 Burkholderiales bacterium
AGGGCAAGGCGCTCGGCTGGTTCCAGGGCCGCATGGAGTTCGGCCCGCGTGCGCTGGGCGCGCGCTCGATCCTGGGCGACGCGCGCTCCCCGGGCATGCAGAAGACGCTCAACCTCAAGGTGAAGTACCGCGAGTCGTTCCGGCCGTTCGCGCCCTCGGTGCTCGCCGAGGACGCCGCCGCGTATTTCGATCTCGACTGCGAGAGCCCGTACATGCTGCTGGTGGCGGAGGTGGCGCAGCGCCAGCGCATCGCGATGACCGAAGCCGAGCAGGCGCTCTTCGGCATCGACAAGCTGAACGTGCCGCGCTCGTCGATTCCGGCGGTGACCCACGTCGATTACTCGGCGCGCGTGCAGACGGTGCACCGCGACACCAACGCGCGCTACTACGACCTGATCTCCAGGTTCAAGCAGCTCACCGGCTGCCCGGTGATCGTGAATACCAGCTTCAACGTGCGCGGCGAGCCGATCGTCGGCAGCCCCGAGGACGCTTTCCGCTGCTTCATGGGCACCGAGATCGAGGCCCTCGCGGTGGGCAACTGCTTCCTCGCCAAGGAAATGCAGAACCCGGCGCTGAAGCAGAGCTACGAGCACGCCTTCGAGCTCGACTAGAGCTGGCCGCAGAGCCGGGCGGCGAGGATCTCGGCGGCCGCGCGGTGCCCGAGTTCGTTCCAGTGCCCCCAGCCCATGCGGTAGTTCTCGAAGCCGTGGAAGTAGACCTTCCCGGCTTCGGCGCGCCGCTGCAGCTCGGGAGCGAGCCCGATCACCTGGAAGCCCTCGCGCCGGCCGAGCGCCTCGAGGCGCCGGTCGATGTAGAACAGGTCGCGCACGCCGAGCGCGTCCTGCAGGTTCTTGCGCGTCGCCGCGTCGGGGTGCACCTGCGCGGAGTGCGAGATCACGGCCACCGCGAAGCGCGCGCCGTGCTCCGCCGAGAACCGGCGCATGCGGGCGACGAGACGCTCGGTGACGGTCCACGCCGATTCCCAGGCGGGCTCGCGCGGCGCAGCGAAAAGGGAGCTGATCGTGGTCGGCTCGATGCCCGGCAGCGCGACGGCCGTGCTGGCCGCCTTGGCGTGTGCGCCGTTCGCCTGCTGCCAGGTCTCGACCCCCTGCCGCGCCGCGTGCGCCAGCTGCACCAGGCGCATCCGGTCGGAAGCCGCGCGGTAGGTCTCGTAGAGCGGCGAGGAGCGGCGCACGAACTCGCCGCTGCGGGTAAAGGAGGTATCGAGCTTGAGCCCGTCGCCGTCGAGCAGGAACACCGGGCCGGCGTTGTCCGTCTGCAGGGGCGCCGAGTTGTCGCGGATGTCGTTGGGGGCAAAGGCGAGCAGCACGAGGTCGGGCTGATAGCGGATCGCGGTCGACTCAAGGAGCAGCGCGTTCTGCGCGGTGCCGTAGCCCGAGACGCCGAAGGCGATCGTCTCCACCTCGCGGCCGCGCAGCGCCGGGCAGGCGCGCAGCGTGTCCCGCAGCTGCCACCAGAAGGCGGCCTTCACGTCGACCTGGAACGCCTCGACCACGGAATCGCCCAGCACGGCGATGCGGTAGACGCCCCTCGGCTTGGCAAGCGCGTGCGGCTCGTCGCGAAAGCCCGCCGGGTTGATCTCGGCATACGCGCGGCCCTCCTTGGTGAACCAGCCGTGGGCGTCCGGCCGCAGCGTCCAGCCGAGCTCGCGGTCGGGCTGGTACCAGATCGGCGCGTTGAAGCCTGCAAGACGCAGGCCGAGCTCGCCGACGACGATCAGCGCCGCCGCGGTGATCACCAGCACGACGCCGGCCGACAAGATGCGCTTCATCGGAAATTCTCCTCGGACAGGCACGACGGTAGCGCCGGCACTGCGCTGGAGCGTCGTTGCGCGGGAAGGCGCGTCCTACGCCGAAGGAACTATTGATCCGCGGGAACTAAGCCGCCCCGGCTGACAAGCGGGCCGCAAGGCCCTAAAAGCGTTCGAGCCGCATCGAAAGGAAAGCCTGCTGATGAAACGCGCGAAGAATCTGCTCGCCTCCGTTGCGATGGCCGTCGTATCGCTCGCCGTGTCCTTCGGCATGGCCGAAATGGCGCTGCGCGCAAAGAACAGCTCGATGACGAACTACGACATCGAGATGTGGCGCTACGCCAAGGAGCTCAAGGTGCGCAGCCCCGACCCGGCGCTCGATTTCGCGCACGTGCGGTCCAAGTCCGCCCGGCTGCAGAACGTCGATATCCGCCTGAACGAATGGGGGCTGCGCGGCGGCCCGGTGAGGACCGCGGGCACGGCCTCGCGCAGCATCCTGTTCCTCGGCGGCTCGATCACGCTCGGCTGGGGCGTCGCCGAGGCCGACACGGTCGAGGCGCGCCTCGAGGAAATGCTGCGCGCCTCCGGAGAAAACGTCGAGGTCCTGAACGGCGGCGTCGGCAATTACAACGCCGAGCGCTACGTCTCGCGCTTCTTCAGCGAGCAGGCCGGGCTGAGGCCGACCGACATCGTGGTGCACTACTTCCTGCGCGACGCCGAGGACCTGCCCCCGGGCGGCGGCAACTGGCTGCTGCGCGAAAGCCAGCTCGCGGTGACGCTGTGGATCGCCTATCACCGCCTGTTCGATCGCAAAGGCGAGCAGATCCTGGTGGAGCACTATCGCAAGGTCTACCAGCCGGATGCGCCCGGGTTCGTGGTCATGAAGAGAAAGCTCAGGGAGCTCGCCGACTACGCCGACGCGCGCGGCATCCGCATCTATCTCGCGATGACCCCCGACGTGCACAACCTCGTCGACTACAAGCTGGGCTTCGTGCACGACACCATGCGCGAGGTCGCGGAGAGCCTGGGCTACCGCTACGTCGACCTGCTGCCGGCGATGCTCGGCCACAGGCCCGAGGCGATGTTCGCGATGCCCGGCGATCCGCACCCGAACGCGCTCGGCCACGAGCTGATGGCGCGGGCCATTTATCCGCTGGTCTCGGCGGGCGTGCTGCGCGTGCGCCAGTAAGGGCTCCATGCTATTCAGCTCGCCGGTCTTTCTGGTCTTCTTCCTCGCCGATTATCTGGCGCACCTCAGCGTCCCGGCGCGCTACCGCACCTACCTCGTCATCTGCGCCAGCACGATCTTCTATGCCTGGTGGAAGCTCGAGTACGCGTGGGTGCCGTTTCTCCTCATGGCGATCGCCTACTGGGGCGTGCGCTGGATGGAGGACGCAGCCACGCCGCGCCTGCGCAAGGCCTGGGCCACGGCGACCATCGTGGCGCTGTTCGTTCCGCTCGTAGTCTTCAAGTACACCGACTTCCTCTACCGCGACGTGCTCGGGCCGATCCTCGGCCTGCAGGGCACGCTGCTCGGCGTGCCGCTGCCGCTCGGCATCTCGTTCATCACCTTCACTCTCACCGCGTACGTCGTCGACATCTACCGGCGCAGGTTCCCGGGGCGCCAGAGCGCCTCGACGGTGCTCGCCTACGTCCTGTTCTTCCCGCACCTGATCGCCGGTCCGATCCTGCGCCCGCACGAGCTGATCCCGCAGCTCGAGAGCATGCGGCGCGCCTTTCCGCGCAGGGTGGCGCTGCCGGTCGCGATCTTCACGCTCGGGCTGGTGAAGAAGCTGGTGTTCGCCGACCAGATCGGCGGGATGGTCGACGCCGCCTACGCGGGCGCCGCGGACAACGCGGCGCTGGCGCTCGCCGCGATCTACGGCTTCGCGGTCCAGATCTATTGCGATTTCTCGGGCTACACCGACATGGCGATCGGCGTGGCGCTGATGCTGGGCGTGCGTCTGCCGAACAACTTCCTGCGGCCCTACGCCGCGGGCTCGCTGGTCGACTTCTGGCGCCGCTGGCATGTGACGCTTTCGCTGTGGCTGCGGGACTATCTCTACATCCCGCTGGGCGGCAACCGCCACGGCAGGCTGAAAGGGGCGCGCAACGTGCTCATCACCATGGCGCTCGGCGGCCTGTGGCACGGCGCCAACTGGACCTTCGTGATCTGGGGCTTGTTGCACGGGGTCGCGATCGCCTTGGTGCAGAGCGCGCGGTCCTTGAGTCCCGGGCTGGTGCGCCGGATGCCCAGATGGCTCGGCCTCGCGCTCACCTTCCACTTCGTCACGGCCGCCTGGGTGTTGTTCCGCGCCCCGGACCTCGCCGCCGCCGGGCGCATGCTCGCGGCGCCGTTGCGCGGCAGCTGGGAAAACCTAGGCGCGTTCGTTCCCGCCCACGCCTTCACCATTCTGCTGATCGTCGTGTTCTTCGCGCTGCACCGCTTCGACGATCACCGGCGGGTCAAGGCGCTGGTGCGCTATGTGCGCGCCGAGATCCTGTGGCCGGTCATCCTCCTCGCCTGGGTGCTCGCGATCGCGGTGAGCCAGGGCAGCTCGGCGAAGTTCATCTATTTCGACTTCTGAGGGGCCGGACATGCATCGCACAGCAACGACCGCGGCTCTGGTCCTCGCCGACGGAACGCGCTACCCCGGCCGCGCGCTCGGCCACCCCGGATCGGCCGCCGGCGAGGTGGTGTTCAACACCGGCATGGTGGGCTACACCGAGGCGCTCACCGACCCCTCCTACAGCGGCCAGATCATGGTGCTGACCTATCCGCTGGTCGGCAACTACGGCGTGCC
>JBJMWH010000244.1:0-3711 GCA_045810245.1 Burkholderiales bacterium
CCCGCCGGCGCCGTCGGCGCGCTCGACCTCCTCGCCGCGGTGCGAAACGAGGGCATCGAGCGCGTGGTGCTTCGCTCGATCAAGCCGCCGCTCGCATGGCTCGGCACCGCCGGCGAGAAGGCGGTCGACCTTTCCGCAGTCCGCGAGGCGGTGTGCTTGTTCAAAGGCAACGCGCGCGAGGCGGCCAGCACCTACCCGATGAACGCGAACGTGGCCGCGGCGGTGGCGCTGGCGGGCGTGGGCTTCGAGCGCACTGCGGTCGAGCTGGTGGCCGATCCCCATGCGGGCGGAAATCGCAACGAGATCCTGGCCGAGGGCGCCTTCGGCCGCTTCGAGATCAGGATGCTGGGAAAGACGCGCCCCGAGGCGCCGCGCACCTCGATCTCGGCCCCGCTCAGCATCGTGCGCGGGGTGCTCAACCGTGGAGCGGGCATCGTCGTCTAGCGATGGGCTCGCTGCTGATCGAGAACGCCGCCGTCCTGACCCTGGACGAGGCCGACCGCTTCATCGAGCGCGGCAGCATCCTGATCGAAGCCGGGCGCATTTCGCAGGTAGGTGAAGTGAATCGCAGCCAGGCCGACCGGGTGATCGACGGGCGCCGGTTCCTCGCCATGCCGGGGCTGGTGAATGCGCACACGCACACGCCGGGCGCGCTTTCGGCCGGCACGCAGGACAGCGCGAGCCACCCCGCCTTCATGTGGCTCAACCAGGCCGACACCAGCGGGCGCACGCCGCGCGAGGTCTACGTGAGCGCGATGCTCAACTCGGCGCAGATGCTCCTCGGCGGCATCACCACCTCGATCGACCATTTCCCGGCGCAGAACTTCGGCCTCGAGGACGTGGCTTCAGTGGTGAAGGCCTACCGCGACTCGGGCATGCGCACCGTGCTCGGGCTGCGTGTGTTCGACGACGACTTCGGCGACATCTTCCCGAGCGACCGGCCGCTGCCGGCGGACCTGGCGAGGGACCTGGAGCGCATCAAGCCGCTGCCGCCCAAGCCGCTTGCCGAGACGCGCAGACTGATCGAGGACGCCATCCGCCTCTACCACAAGCCCGACGAGCGCGTCTCGGTGTTCCCGGCGCCCACCAACCCGGTGCGCTGCAGCGACGAGCTGCTCAGCCTGTGCCGCGAGCTCGCCGAGCGCCACGACCTCGGCATCCATACCCATTTGCTGGAGTCGAAGGTCCAGACCGGCCTCGCGCAGCGCCGTTACGGCCGCACCATGGTGCAGCAGCTCGAGCGTCTCGGATTGCTGAGCCCGCGTCTTTCCTGCGCGCACACCATCTGGATCGAGGACGAGGACATTGCGCGCCTCGCCGCGACCGGCACGGTGGTCGTGCACAATCCCGAAAGCAACCTCAAGCTCGGCACCGGCATCGCGCCGATCGCCAGGATGCTCGCGGCGGGGGTGACCGTGGCGCTCGGCACCGACGGCAGCGTTACCAACGACAACCTGGTGCTGCATGAGGCGATCCGCCTCGCGGCGATGCTCGGGCGCGTGGCCGAGCGCGAGCGCGGCAAATGGGTGACTGCGCGGCAGGCGCTCGCCATGGCGACCGAGGGCGGGGCGAAGGCGGTACGGATGTCCGAAAGCATCGGACGCATCCAGCCCGGCTACCGCGCCGACGTGGTGCTCTACGACCTCGATACGCCGGCATGGACGCCCTTCAACGATCCGGTCCAGCAGATGGTGTTCGCCGAGACGGGGTCGAGCGTCCACACCGTCATCGTCGACGGCGTGGTCGTAGTCGAGGATAGGAAGATCAAGGCGTTCGACGCCGCCGCCATCATCGCCGAGGCGAAGCCGATGCTGCGGGCGATCCGCGTCCGCAATAGCGACCTTTACCGCTTCGCCCGCCGGATGGCCGAGATTTTCCCTTAGCCGCCGACGCCAAGATAGGTCGCGGTCACCTGGCGCTCCGCGCGCAGGGCGGCGGGGGTGCCCTCGAACACCACCGTGCCGTGGTCGATGACGTACACGCGGTCGGCGAGCTGCAGCGCCATCTCGGCGTTCTGCTCGACGAGCAGCATGCTCACGCGCTCGGCCTTGAGGCCGCGGATCGTGTCCATCACCGAGTTCACCACGAGCGGCGCAAGGCCCTGCGAGGGCTCGTCGAGGAGCAGGAGCTCGGGGCCGGTGAGGAGCGCGCGCGCGATGGCGAGCATCTGCTGCTCGCCGCCCGAGAGCTCGCGGCCCTTGTTGGCGAGCCGTTCGGTGAGCTTGGGAAAGCGCTCGAGCACCGTTTCCATGCGCCAGCGTGATCCCGCACGCTGTGCGATGACCAGGTTCTCCTTCACCGTCAGGTAGCTGAAGATGTCCCGGGTCTCGGGCACGAGGGCAATGCCCATGCGCGCAATGCGGTGCGGCGGCGCGCCGGCGATCGAGCGCCCGTGGTAGCGGATCTCACCCCTGCGCGGCGGCGTGAGGCCGGTGATGCAGCGTAGCGTGGTCGTCTTGCCGGCGCCGTTGCGGCCCAGCATTCCGACGACCTCGCCTTCGGCGACGCGGAGCGACAGGCCGTGCAGGATGTGCCCCATCCCGTAGTACGCATCGACATTTTCAACCTGGAGGATCAGGCGGCCACCCCGCCAAGATAGGCCCGGCGCACCTCGGGATCGCGCTGGATCTCCGCGGGCGTTCCTTCGGCGATGAGCCGGCCGAAGTGCATCACCGAGATGCGGTCCGACACGCTCATGATGATGTCCATCTTGTGCTCGATCAGCACGATGGTGTAGCGGCCCTGCGTTTGCCCGGGTGCGGGCGCCTTCAGCGAGCGCACCAGCGCCACCATCCTGCGCGTTTCCTCGGGCGAGAGGCCCGCCGCCGGCTCGTCGAGGAGCAGCACGCGCGGCGCGGCGGCGAGCGCGATGGCGAGCTCGAGCTGGCGCTGCTCGCCGTGCGAGATGGCGCGCGCCGGCTGGTCGTCCTTGCCCGCGAGTCCCACGTCCGCGAGGGCTTTTCGCGCCGCTGAAACCAGCTCCGGATAGCGCCCGGTGTGCCGCCACAGCAGGCCGGACCACGACGGGCTTCGCGCGAAGGCGGCGATCCAGACATTGTCGAGGAGCGACAGCGCCGGAAACACGTTGGTGCGCTGGAACGAGCGTGCGATGCCGAGGTGGGCGACACGGTGCGCCGGCGTGCCGGTGATTCGCCTGCCGTCGAGAAGGATGTCGCCCGAGCTCGGCGCGAACGTGCCGGTCAGCAGGTTGAAAAGCGTGGTCTTGCCGGCGCCGTTCGGGCCGATGATCGAGTGCAGCGTGCCGGCTTCGACGGCGAGCGAAACCCCGTCGACTGCGGTGAGCGCGCCGAACGACCTGGTCAGGCCGCGCGTCTCGAGGAGCGCCATCTCGTTTTCCAGGCTACGAATCGCGACCAGGCCTCGATCACCCCGCCGCGCAGAAACAGCACCACCATGACGAACGCGACCCCCAGCAGCAGCGGCCAGCGTTCCCACAGCACGCTCACCGACTCGGACAGCCAGATGAACACGAACGAGCCGATGATCGGCCCATAGAGCGAGCCGCTGCCGCCGATGAGCGTGGCGAACACCACGTTGCCGGAGAACACGAAACTGATCGCCTCGAGCGGCACGATGCCGAAGAGCATGGCGTAGAGGACGCCGGCGAGCCCGGAAAACGCGCCGGCGATGACGAAGGCGGCGAGCTTGAAGCGCGGCACGTGGTAGCCGACCGCCGCCGCGCGCAGTTCA
>JBJMWH010000245.1:0-4900 GCA_045810245.1 Burkholderiales bacterium
CTCGCGCGGCGTCGGATCCAGATGTACGACCTGCGCGTCGACGAAGGGGTGGCCGAGGTCTTGCAACGCTTCCCCCAGGTGCGCGACGAGTCGCTCTGGCCCGCGATCAAGCTGGCTTACATAGGCCTGCTGCACGAGCACAAGCAGCCCGAGTGCGCCGAGACCTTCTACAACTCGGTGGCCTGCGAGGTGCTGCACCGGCGCCACTATCACAACGAGTTCATTTTCTGGCGGCCGGCGGTGGCGACCGAGCACCTCGAGGGCGAGGCGCCCACGTACCGGTGCTTTTATCCCTCGAAGACCGGGTTACGCTCAACACTGAGGGAGATTGCAGCCGGTTACGGCCTCAGCAACGGCTGGGAGAACCTGGAGCGCGATTTGCGCAACGTGGTGCACGCGCTGCGTCAGCTCTTCCCGCGCCCGGCGCGCACGCAGCCCGACCTGCAGGTCCAGGTGCTCAATTCGCTTTTCTTCCGCAACAAGGGCGCCTACATCATCGGCAGGCTGATCAACGACGCGCACGACTACCCGTTCGCGATCCCGATCCTGCAGAACGCGCGCGGCGAGCTCTACCTCGACGCGCTGCTGACCGGAGAGGATCGCCTGCTGGTGCTGTTCTCGTTCGCACGCGCCTACTTCTTCGTCGACATGGAGGTGCCGGCGGGCTATGTATCGTTCCTGCGCTGGCTGATGCCGAGGAAGCCGCGCGCCGAGCTTTACATGGCGGTCGGCCTCGCGAAGCAGGGCAAGACCCTCTTCTACCGCGACCTCCACTATCACCTCAAGCATTCCACCGACCGGTTCGTGGTCGCGCCGGGCATCAAGGGCATGGTGATGCTGGTTTTCACGCTGCCCTCCTTCCCGTACGTGTTCAAGCTGATCCGCGACCGTTTCGCGCCGCCGAAGGACATCGACCGCCAGACAGTGAAGGATAAATACCTGATGGTGAAGCTGCACGACCGGGTCGGGCGCATGGCCGATACGCTCGAATACTCGCTCGTCGCCCTGCCGCTCGCGCGCTTCGATCCGGCGCTGCTCGGGGAGCTCAAGCGCGAGTGCGACTCGATCGTCGAGGTCGACGGCGACGCGCTGGTGATCGGACACGTCTACATCGAGCGGCGGATGCAGCCGCTCAACCTGCTTGTCGAGGAGCTCAAGCGCGACCCGGATCCGGAGCGCCTGCGCTCCGCGCTGCGCGAGTACGGCGCCGCGATCAAGGAGCTCGCCGGAGCCGGCATCTTCCCCGGCGACATGCTGCTCAAGAACTTCGGCGTCACGCGCCACGACCGGGTCGTGTTCTACGACTACGACGAGATCCAGCCGATGGAAGACATGCACTTCCGCCGCATCCCGCCGCCGCGGAGCTACGAGGAGGAGCTCGCGGCCGAGCCGTACTGGTCGATCGGGCCAAGCGACGTGTTCCCCGAGCAGTTCGAGCGCTTCCTCGTCGGCGAGCCGCGCGCGCGACAGATCTTCTACGAGTACCACCGCGACCTCCTCGACTGGCGGTTCTGGAGCGAGAAGCAGGCGCACTTGCGCGCCGGCATTCAGGAGGATGTTTTTCCCTACCCCGAGGAACTGCGCTTCCCTAGGTAATGGGTTTGCCGTCGTTCAGGTAGAGCCAGCCCTTGACGATGCGGTAGACGATCCAGATCGTGTCGGCGGCGAGGATGAACCAGCCGATCAAGACGAGGAAAGTGATCGCGCCGATCACGGCCCACAGCAAACCCCACCAGAACGTGCGGATCTGCCAGCTGAAGTGCGACTCGAGCCAGGTGCCCTTCGCTTCGTCGCGCTTCACGTAGTCGATCACGACCGCCACGATCCAGGTGATTCCCACCAGGAAGCCGGCGGCCTGGAGCGCATAGACCACCGTGGTCAGCGTCTTGAGGCTTTTCTCGTCAGCCATCGATCTCGACCCTCTTCTGCCGGGACTTGAGCCCGGACAGGATACGCACGCTTCTCCTGGGTACCTTGAAATGATCCGAAAGGAAGGCGATGAGCGCCTCGTTCGCTTTGCCGTCGACCGCGCGCGCGGCGAGGCGCACCTTGATCCGCTCGCCGTGGCGTCCTGCAAATTCCGAACGCGCGGCTCCCGGCTGGACATGCAGATCGAGAATCAGAACGAGGCCACCGCAGGCCGCATATGCCAGAGGACGATCAGCACCACCTGGATCAGGACGACGAGGACCAGCGGCGTGAGGTCGAACTGGCCCACCGCCGGGATGTAGCGGCGCAGGGGCCGCAGGAACGGCCGCGTCACGGCGGCGAGCACCGGCGCCACCGGAGTGCCCGGATTGATCCACGAGAACACCACCTCGATGATCACCGCGGCCACGAGAATATAGAGGCTGTAGCGCACGAGGTCGAGCAATGCCACCAGCACGAGGCCGACCAGCCCGGGCTCCACGCCGCGGATCGCCGCTTCGATCCACAGCCCGAGTGCCTGGATCACCCAGGCGAGGAGCAGCGTCGAGAGGTCCAGGCCGGCCAGGCCGGGAATGAAGCGCCGCACCCGCATCACCATCCAGCTCGTCGTCAGCAGCACGAATTCGCCCACCGGGTTGCGGAATGGCACATGCAGCCACTGGAAATGGAAGCGCAGCAGCAGCGCGAACACGAAGAAGGTGACGACCGTGTCGACCAGGAAGGTGGCGATCTGGCCGAACATCTCAGCCCTTCCCCAGCTCGTCGCCGAGCTCTGCGCCACGATGGCTTGCGGCCTCGAGGGCTTTCATGATCTTGTCGCCGAGCCTTTCCTGCTCGAACACCTTGAGCGCGGCCTCGGTGGTCCCGCCCTTCGAGGTCACCTGCCTTCTGAGCTCACCCGGCGGGTCCGCGGATTGCGCGGCAAGCTTTGCCGAGCCGAGCACCATCTGCATCGCCAGCTTTAGCGAGGTTTGTCTTTCCAGGCCGAGCTTTTCGCCGGACGCGGCCAGCTGCTCGATGAACCAGAACACGTACGCCGGGCCGCTCGCCGACAGCGCGGTGACCGGATCGAGCAGGCGCTCATCCTCCACCCAGACGACTTCGCCGACCGCCCGCAGGATGGTTTCGGCTTTCTCGCGCTCCGGTCCTCCGACCTCGGGGAGTGCATACAGGGCGGCGATGCCGGCGCCGATCAGCGACGGGGTGTTCGGCATGCAGCGCACGAGCTTGCGGTGTCCGCCGAGCCAGCGCGACAGGGCGTCGGTGCGCACGCCGGCGGCGATGCTGATGATCAGTTTGTGATCCAACCCGGACAGCACGCTGACGGCGCCGCGCATGTCTTGCGGCTTGACGGCGAGGACGAGAACGTCCGCCGCGCTGGTGCGTACGTCGGGCGCGGCGCTTACATGGACTGCGTGCTCGGAGGCGAGCCGCTCGCGTGCCGGTGCCGAAAGCTCGATGGCGCTGATTGAAGCGCGCTCGTAGCCCTTCCCGACGAGCCCGCCGATCAGCGCACGCGCCATATTGCCGCCGCCGAGAAAGGCGATCTTCATGCAGCGGTCTCTTCCGTCGTGCGCGCACCGAAGATCGCGGTGCCGATGCGCACCATGGTTGCCCCGGCGGCGATCGCCTCATCCATGTCGTCGGACATGCCCATCGAAAGCGTGTCGAAGCCAAACTGCGTGCGCAGCTTTTCGTAAAGTTGCTTCATCTTTGCGAAATCGCCGGCGGCGCCCGGCGCCGGGATCGCCATGAGCCCGCGCAGGCGCAGGCGCGGCAGGCTTGCGATCGCGTTCGCCAGCTCGGTGACTTCTTTCACGGCAACGCCACTCTTGGCCGGCTCGCCGGAGATGTTCACCTCGATCAGGACATTGAGCGGCGGCAGGTGGACAGGCCTTTGTTCGGACAGGCGGTTTGCAATTCTTACTCGGTCGACAGTCTGCACCCAGTCGAAGCGTTCCGCAGCAAGGCGCGACTTATTGCTCTGGAGCGCTCCGATCAGGTGCCATTCCAGGCCGGGCAGCGAGCGCATCTTCGGCAGCGCCTCTTGCACGTAGTTCTCGCCGAACGCGCGCAGGCCTGCGGCTTGCGCCTCGGCGATGCGCGCGACCGGATGCGTCTTGGAAGCTGCCAACAAAGTCACCGATTCCGGATCGCGTCCGGCCGCCCCGGCCGCGCGCGCGATGCGTGCTTTCACTCCTTGCACCTTTTCGAGAATCGTTGCCATAATTCTTTGAAGAAGCGAAGAAAAAGACTTTACTGTCCGGGAGATTGTAATGGATCTGACTGAGCTGCTCGCCTTCGTCGTCAAGAACAAGGCGTCCGACCTGCACCTGTCGTCGGGACTGCCGCCGATGATCCGCGTGCACGGCGACGTTCGCAGGATCAACGTGCCGCCGATGGAGCACAAGGAGGTGCACGCAATGATCTACGACATCATGAACGACGGCCAGCGCAAGTTCTACGAGGAAAACCTCGAGTGCGACTTCTCGTTCGCGGTGCCGAACCTGGCCCGCTTCCGGGTCAACGCGTTCGTGCAGCAGCGCGGCGCCGCGGCGGTGATGCGGACCATCCCGACGAAGATCCTCACGCTCGAGGACCTGAAGGCGCCCAAGAGCTTCGTCGACATCGCCGACCAGCCGCGCGGCATCGTGCTGGTCACCGGGCCGACGGGCTCCGGCAAGTCGACCACGCTCGCCGCGATGGTCAACCACATCAACGAGAACGAGCACGGCCATATCCTCACCATCGAGGACCCGATCGAGTTCGTCCACGAGTCGAAGAAGTGCCTCATCAACCAGCGCGAGGTCGGACCGCACACGCTGTCGTTCTCCAACGCGCTGAGAAGCGCGCTGCGCGAGGACCCCGACGTGATCCTGGTGGGCGAGATGCGCGACCTCGAGACCATCCGGCTGGCGCTCTCCGGCGCCGAGACCGGCCACCTGGTGTTCGGGACGCTGCATACCTCGTC
>JBJMWH010000246.1:0-2613 GCA_045810245.1 Burkholderiales bacterium
CATGGATTAGGACCGCGGCGACGGCCGAATCGACGCCGCCCGAGAGCCCGCAGATCACCCGCCCCTTTCCCACCTGCGCCCGGATGCGGGCGATGGCCTCGTCCCGAAAGGCCTTCATGGTCCAGTCGCCGGTCGCGCCGACGATCCGGCGGACGAAGTTGCGCAACAGCGCCGCGCCGTGCGGGGTGTGCACCACCTCGGGGTGGAATTGCACGGCGTAGAAGTGGCGCGTCTCGTCGGCGACCGCCGCGAAGGGTGCGTTCTCCGAGCGGCCGATGACCTCGAAGCCCGCCGGCAGCCGGGTCACCCGGTCGCCATGGCTCATCCAGACCGGGTAGCGCTCGCCTTTTCGCCACACGCCCTCGAACAGCGGGCTGTCGGAGACGACCTCGACCTCGGCGCGGCCGAACTCGCGGTGATGGCCGCCCTCGACCTCGCCGCCAAGCTGCGCCGCCATCGCCTGCTCGCCGTAGCAGATGCCGAGCACCGGCACGCCGGCACCGAAGATGTCCTGCGGCGCCCGCGGCGAGACCGCCTCGGTCACCGAGGCCGGGCCGCCGGACAGGATGACGCCCTTCGGCTTCATCTCGCGGAAGGCCTTTTCCGCCGACTGGAACGGCACGATCTCGGAATAGACCCCCTCCTCCCGGACCCGGCGCGCGATGAGCTGCGTCACCTGCGAGCCGAAATCGACGATGAGGATCTTGTCGTGGGTGGGGATGTCTCGGGCTTGGGTCATGGTCGCTCTTCGTTCAGGAGCCGAACGGGAATCGAGAGGGCAGAGCGACGCACCTTTTCGACAAGCACTTCGTCCGCCGTCAGGAGGTCGCAGCCAATTCGCTCCGCCAGGGCGAGGTAGAAACAATCATGCAAGCCGTGGGACAACACTTCGGCCAGAGCCACGGCCCGCCGAAGCAGAAGCGCATCCCGAGCCGGCGACCTCACCTTTCGGGTGAGATCAACCAGAGCAACGTCCAGCTGGAGCCAAGAGAGCCGCCGCTCTCGATGATGGCGCAGGAGCGCCTGCCCGACCTCTACAAACAGCAAGTCTTGGCCAATGAAGTCTCCTTCGCTTGCGACTGCGTTCAGAGCTACGTCCGAGTCGGTCTCCGCTATGTACAGCTTGATCGCGACACTCGCGTCGAGCACGAGTGTCATGAGGCCTCGTCACGAATTGGCCGCAACAGCTCGACCGACGAGATCGGCGACAGGTTCGGCTGGCCGGCAAGGATCGCGCGGGGTACGGCGGTTCGATCGGGGCTCGCGAGGGCCATTCCCAGGCGCAGTATCTCGCACGCGAGCTCTTCGGTGCTGACGCCCCGTTCGCGCGCTTCGCTCCGCAGCCGGGCCAGCGTCTCGTCGTCGATCCCGCGGATGGTCATGTCGCCCATCGGATCCAATCCTCCTTCTCTGCAATATAACAACTTAGAACAACTCCGTCCGCTCCGATGCGGCTCCTCTTATGAGCGCCGACCGGTGCAAAGCAGCGACGAAGAACCCGTCGGTTCCCGTGCGCCGCGGCGACATCTGCAGCGCCCGCCTGGTGGCGCGGACCTTGTCCTGCAGCGTGCCTAAATCCCCTAGCGACAGGAGCAGCGCGGGATCGGCGGCCGCGAAGCCCGCGTGCGCGCCGAGGAAGCGCTCCACCGCGTCGTCGTTCTCCTCCGGCAGCACCGAGCAGGTGACGTAGACGATGCGCCCGCCGGGGCGCACCAGGCGCGCGGCGCGGTCGAGCACCGCATCCTGCTCCTTGCGTCGGACCTCGAGGCTGCCGGGGCGCAGCCGCCATTTCGAATCAGGGTTGCGGCGCCAGGTGCCCGAGCCGGTGCAGGGTGCGTCGACGAGCACGCAATCCGCCGTGCCGTCGAGATCGGCGACCGGGTCGGCGCGGCCGCGCGGCCTTCGGACCTGGACGTTTCGGGCTCCGGCCCGGGCCAGGCGGTCGTGGATCGGCGCCAAGCGGCGCGCGTCCGTGTCGGTCGCGTGAATCTGGCCCTTGTTCGCCATCAGGGCCGCCATCGCGAGCGTCTTGCCGCCGGCGCCGGCGCAGAGGTCGACGACCTGCTCGCCGGGCTTCACAGCGGTCAGGAGCGCCGCGAGCTGCGAGCCCTCGTCCTGGATCTCGAACCAGCCCTTCAGGAACTCCGGCTCGCTGTGCAGCGCCGGCCCGCGCCCGTCCTCGCCGAGCGCGATGCGCAGGCCGACCGGCGAATGCGGCGTCCACACCGGCGCAAGATGCGCGAGTCCGTCCTGCACCTGCTCCCGCGTCGCTTTGAGCGTGTTCGCCCGGATGTCGAGCGGGGCGCGGGTGGCGAGCACCTGCATTTCTGGCACGAGGTCGTCGCCGAAGGCGCGCGCGAGCGAGCTGGCGATCCACTCGGGAAAATCGCCCGCGACATGCGCCGGCGCGGCGTCAAGCGTGCCGGCCGCAAGCCGGCTGCGCTCCTCCTCCGTGAGCGGCGCCGGCGCGAAGCGCTCGCCCGAGCACAGCGCCGCGACCGCGTCGACGGCGAGCCCGCGTTGGAGCTTCAGCATGCCAAGGAGAACGGCCCGCGGGCTCGCCTCGCCCATGATCCACGCCGCGGAAGCCTTCCGGCGGAGCGCGTCGTAGAC
>JBJMWH010000247.1:0-10783 GCA_045810245.1 Burkholderiales bacterium
GCCTCGCCGGTGCGCACGAAGCTCCCGTCGCCATTGCACGCCACGACCCATGCGCCCGGCTCGAGCGGCGGCAAAAGGGTTTCGGGGTAGGCCGCGACCGGCGCAATGCCGGCGCGGCCGAGGCGGCCGAGCGCCTGCGCAAACCATTCGCGGTCGACCACGCCGACGCACACCACGTCCTTCTGCGGCGTGCGCGCGGCGGCGACGTGCACTCGCGCAGGATCCGGCACGATGCTGTCCTCGGCGAGAAAGCGCAGCGCCGATTGCAGACGGCGTTGCTGCGCGGGCGCCAGGGCGACCCGTTCGAGGAGCACAAGCTCGGCCGCGAGCACCGCTTCGCACGGCCGGCCGCGCGGCGGCATGGCGAGATCCGAGACGCCGCTCTCCAGGACCGACCCAAGCTCGTTCACCAGCGCCCATTCGAAGCGGCCGCTCTCCGGAAAATCGCGGCCGAGGCGCACGCGGCAAATACTCATGCGTTGCGCTGCCAGACGATGACCGGGAGGCCGGTTCCCGTGCGCTGCAGGAGCGCCTCCATGCGCAGATCGGCATCGCCCACCTTGGCCCGCCCCTGCACCACGAAGAACTGACTCGAGACGGAGATGCTTTCGAGGTTGGGCCTCAGGTCCGGCCGAAGCCGCGCCTGGAACTCGTCGCGGGTGCGCACGGGCTCGGTGGCGATGCGCCGCGCAAGCGCCTGGGCCTCTGAAAGGGCCAGGCCTTCGACGACCGCGACGAGCACTTCCGCAGGCGCGGTGTTGATATTCACCGCGGTCTGACGCGGCAGGGCCGTCGCGTAGCGCCGCAGCCGCTCGAGCGCGCTGGCGTCGAGGCGGCCCACCCCGGCGAGCTCGCCCACGTCGGCGAGCGGGCGCTTGGGGTCGATCCGTGCAGCGATCGCGTCGGCGAGCGCGGGCGCGAGCCCGATCGCGCCGAGAAGGCGCCCGAGCGCGCCGATCTGCATCGGATCGGGCTTTCCGCCACGCAGCAGGTTGTTGAGGTTGAAGAGTCCCTGCTCGTCGCGGATTTCGCCGGCAAGAGAGCCGAGCTGCACGTCGGTGGGCGGCAGGCCCGAAGCCCAGAGCTCGCGCCGGTGGTCGGTCGCCCCGAACCGCCCATCTTCGGCGAGGATCGAGCGCGCCCAGTGCATGCCGCCTCGCAGCATCCAGCGCGCCTGCTCATAGTCGCGCTGCGACTGGAGCGCGCGTGCGTCGAGGCCCTGGCGCTCGAGCATCGCGGCGGCGCCCGCGACCGCGAGCGCGAGCACCAGCATGGCGATGATGACCGCGGTGCCGCGCTGGGCATAGGGGACTTGAATTCGCCGGCCGCTCATTTCAGTGGGAAGAGACGCGTGACACGCTCTCCGCTTACGAGTGCCAGCTCCACCGCGACCGCGCGCGGCAGCGGCTGTCCGGCAGGCCATACGGGCACCCAGGCGCCGTCTTCGCGCAGCGCAGTCAGCCGCATCTCCGCGACGTTGGCGAGCACCGCATGGGCTGCCGCAGGCGGCCCGCCGTCCAGGCCCCGCGGCCAGAGCAGATATTCGACCGTGCCGTCGCGCAAGCGATAGCCGACATGCCGCGGCGGCGCCCCCGCCTGGTCGGCGAACCGCGTGAGCACGAGGTCAGCTTCGGTCGAGGGGCCGAGAGCGAAGCTGCGGCTCTCCATGGCCGAGGAAATGTCCTCGCGCAGCTGGCCGAGCAGAATGCCCACCTCGCTCCAGCGGCGCGCCTGCTCGCGTACGTGGGCCTCGCCGTCGAGGACGGAGGAGAGCCCGCGAAAGCTGAGCGAGGCCAGCACGGCGAGTACGGCGAGGGCCGCGAGCAGCTCGAGAAGCGTGAAACCCGATTTCGAGTTCATCGGGTTTCCCTGGGCAAGATGCCGACGAGGGTGCGCAGCACGTGCGTGCGCTCGCCCGGGTCGAGCACCTGGACTTCGACGCGGCGCAGGAGCGGATGCTGCGTGGCGAAGACTTCGGTGCGCCAGGGAAACTCGACCCCGGCCTGGCGCTCGAGGCCTTCGCTCACGCCGACCGGCGGCCAGGCGCGGCGCGCGTCGAGCTCGCCCAGGCGGTTCTCGGCGACGAACCCGGCGAGCGCGCGCAGCCTGATCTCGGTGGCCGAAGTGCTCGATACCGCCGCTGAACGGCTCACCGCCGCGAGCGCGATCGCCGCGATGGCGAGCGCCACCAGCACTTCAATTAGCGTAAAACCGCGCGAGGCTGACCCGCCCAATGACGTCTCCGTAGATCGTGAACTGCTCGCCGGCGCCGCTCACCGTCACCGAAAGCTCGCTGCGCAGGCCGCGCGGCGAAAACACCACCCGCTCGCCTGGCGCCAGGTCGCGGCCGTCGACGCGCACCTGCGCAAGCTCGGTGCGCCCGGCGAGCGCCCGGGTGCGGTATGGGCTCGTGCTGGGGTAGGGCGCCCAATCGCCGTCCTCGCCGCGCTGCCAGAAGGCATAGCCCTGGCGTTCGGCGGACCACGCAATGCTGCTGCCGCTCGCGCGCGCTTCGCGCATCGCCGATTCGAGCAGCGCCGCCAGCCTTCGCGCCTCGGCGCGCGCCGCCTCCGCATCGCCGGGAAGTGCCAGGACCACGACCGCCGCGGCGACCACCGCCATGATGGCGAGGACCACCAGCACCTCGATCAATGTGAATCCCGCGCGGCGCGCCACCCTGAATCCCGCGCCGCGCGCCACTGGCAGGACTAAAGGTTCCATGAGCCGATGTCGGCGTCGAAGCCTTCCCCGCCGGCCACGCCGTCGGCGCCGAAGCTGAAGACGTCGACCTCGCCGCGCAGGCCCGGGCTGAGATACTGGTACGGATTGCCCCACGGATCGCGCGGCAGCCGCTCGAGATAGCCGCCGGGCTTCCAGTTCGGCGGCACCGGCGCGAGGCTCGGGCGCGTCACGAGCGCGGCGAGCCCCTGCTCCGTGGTGGGATAGCGCAGGTTGTCGAGCCGATAGAGCTTGAGCGCCTGCAGCAGGCTGGCGATGTCCTGGCGCGCCGCGACGACGCGCGCCTCGTCCGGCCGGCTCATCACCTTCGGCACGATCAGGGCGGCGAGCACCGCCAGGATCGCGATCACGACCATCACCTCGATGAGAGTGAAAGCGCGGATGCGACGTCGACTCATGGGTCCTCCGCTGGCCGCGTCCGGTACAAGTAATTGTAGTAGCTCGGGGATCGGGATACTATACCTTGTAGATGGGAGGCCGTTTCAAGAACACCGTGCAGCGCATGCTGCACCCAGGTTTCGGCGCCGTGGCGCTCGATCTCGCGTTGATCGCGGCGCTCGCGGCTGCCGCCGCTTACGCCACGTGGGTGCTGCTCGACCCGCGCTCGAAAGCCGCGCCGGCGCTCGGCGAGCAGGCGCGCGCGCTCGAGGCGCCTTCGCCCGCGGCGCGCCGCCTCTTCGGCGCCGCCGCGGCGCCGCAGGCCGCTTCCTCCGGCGCGGTGCGCCTCATCGGCCTGATCTCGCCCTCCCGGGCGCTCTTCAGCGAGAACGGCCGGCCGCGCGCGGCTGCGGTCGGAGAGTCGGTCGGCGAGCTGGTGGTGCGCGAGATCCATCCTGATCATGTCGTGGTGAGCCGGCGCGGCGAGCTCGAACGCCTCGTGCTCGAGCGGCGCAGCGTGCCGCTCGAAGCGGCGGGCGGCGCACGGGGCAATGCCGGCCGCTAGGCGCGGTCTCCTTCTCCTTCTGGCGCTCGTCGCTTTTGGCGTGCGCGCCGCCGAAGAGCCGGTGATGCTCAACTTCGTCAATGCCGACATCGAGGCCGTCGCGACCGCGATCGGCCAGATGTCGAAGCGAAATTTCCTGATCGATCCGAGGGTCAAGGGGAACGTCAACATCGTCTCGTCGCGCCCGGTGGCGCCGTCGGCGGCCTACGACATCTTTCTCTCGGCGCTCAGGCTGCAAGGCTACACCGCGGTCGAGAGCGACGGGGTGGTCAAAATTCTCCCCGAGGCCGACGCCAAGCTGCACCTGAACTCGATCTCGCCGAGGAGCGCGGCCGAAGGCGACCGGCTCCAGACGCGAGTTTACACGCTGAAGTACGAATCGGCGTCGCAGATGCTGCCGGTGCTGCGGCCGATCATCAGCCCGAACAACACCATCGCGGTCTACGCGGCGAATAATTCCCTCGTCATCACCGACTACGCCGACAATCTTCGCCGCATCGACCGCATCGTCGACGCGATCGACCGGCCGGGCGGCGGCGAGCCGGTGTTCATGCCGCTGCGCAACGCCTCGGCCGTCGAAATGGCGGCTACCGTCAACCGGCTCTATGCAGCCGACGCCGCGGCGCAGGCCGATGCGCGCGGCCGCATCAGCGTGGCGGCCGATGCGCGCACCAACAGCCTCATCGTGCGCGCCGACAATCCCGCGCGGCTCGCGCGCATCCAGGAGATGGTGCAGGGCCTGGACAAGCCCACCGGCGCGGGCGGCAACCTGCACGTGGTCTACCTGAAGAATGCCGAGGCCGTACGCGTCGCGCAGACGCTGCGCGGGGTGCTCACTGGAGAATCGCCTGCGCCGCTCGCCTCAGCCGCGCCGCTCACGACCGCGGCGCCCGGCCAGCCGCTCTCCGGCGGTCCGGGGCCTTCGCCCGCGCCGTACGCGCCGCTCGGAGTGGTGGGCGCCGGTGGCGGCATCGTGCAGGCGGACCCGGCTTCGAACGCGCTCATCATCTCGGCGCCCGACGCGGTGTACGAGAGCTTGAAGGCGGTCATCGACAAGCTCGATGTGCGCCGCAACCAGGTGCACGTCGAGGCGCTCATCGTCGAGATGACCGCCGACAAGGCGGCCGAGTTCGGCATCCAGTGGCTGGCGGCGCACGACCTCACCAGCAACGAAACCCGGGGGTTCGGTGGAACCAACTTCGGCGCGCGCGGCAGCGGCACCAACATCATCGACGGCGCGGTCAATCCCGGCACCCTGGCCCGGGGCCTCAACCTCGGCCTAGTGCGCGGCCAGGTCACCATCCCCGGCATCGGCACGATCACCAACCTCGCGTTCCTCGCGCGCGCGCTCGAATCCGACGTCGGGGCGAACATCCTCTCCACGCCGAACCTGCTCACGCTGGACAACGAGGAGGCGAAGATCGTCATCGGCCAGAACGTGCCGTTCATCACCGGCCAATACGCGCAGACCGGCGCCGCGACGACCGCCACGCCGTTCCAGACGATCGAGCGGCGCGACGTCGGCCTCACGCTGCGCATCAAGCCGCAGATCTCCGAAGGGGGCTCGGTGCGCCTGCAGATCTACCAGGAAGTCTCGAGCGTGCAGGACCAGACCAACCCCGCCGGCATCATCACCAACAAGCGCTCGCTCGAATCGAGCGTGCTGGTCGACGACGGCCAGATCATCGTGATCGGCGGCCTGGTGCAGGACAGCACCGCCAACACGATGGAAAAAGTCCCGCTCCTTGGCGATATCCCGCTCGTGGGCGCGCTCTTCTGCTACGAGACGCGCAAGCAGACCAAGACCAACCTCATGGTGTTCCTGCGGCCGCTCGTCATGCGCGAGCGCAGCACCTATGGCCCGGTCACTACCGAGCGTTATCGCCAGATGATCGAGGAGCAGAACAAGGCGCGCATCCCGCCCTCCGTGATCCTGCCCAATATCGAGACCCCCACGCTGCCGCCCGCGTACGGGCCCGAGCAGAACGTCCCGCCCCAGGACGCGCCGGCGCAGACCGCCCCGGCGCAGTAAAGTGGCGCCATGGACCTCCGCGACACGCCGGTCCGCCTCGTTCCCTATCCGTTCGCGCGGCTGAACGGGGCGCTGCTGCTCGAGATCTCCGAGAAGGAGGCGCTCGTCTGCCTGCGCCAGGGCGCGCGACCGCAAGTCCTGGCGGAGCTGCGCCGGGTGCTCGGGGTGCCGGTGCGCGTCACGGCGGTGGAGGAGCCCGAAGCCTTCGAGCGGCGCCTCGCGCAGGCGTATTCCCAGGCGAGCCAGTCGCCGGCCTACGTCGCCGACGCCATCGGCCAGGACATGGACCTCTCGCGCCTGGTGCAGGAGATGCCGAAGATCGAGGACCCGCTCGACTCCGACAACGACGCGCCGGTGATCCGCATGATCAACGTGCTGCTCACCCAGGCGCTGCGCCAGAAGGCCTCCGACATCCATATCGAGCCCTACGACGCGCGCTCGGTGGTGCGCTTCCGCCTCGACGGAACGCTCCACAGCGTGGCCGAGCCGCATCGCGGGCTGCATGCGGCGATGCTCTCGCGCATCAAGATCATGGCGAACCTCGATATCGCCGAGAAGCGCCTGCCGCAGGATGGGCGCATCTCGCTGCGGCTCGCCGGACGCCAGGTCGACGTGCGCGTCGCGACGCTGCCCACCGGCTACGGCGAGCGCGCGGTGCTGCGCCTTCTCGACAAGGAATCGAGCCAGTTCCAGCTCGGCGGCCTGGGCATGGACGAATCGACCCTCGGGGTGATCGACAGCCTGATCCACCAGCCGCACGGAATCGTCCTCGTCACCGGTCCGACCGGCTCGGGCAAGACCACTACGCTGTATGCCGCGCTCGAGCGAATCGACTCGCTCGGCCTCAACATCATGACGGTCGAGGACCCGGTCGAGTACGAGCTCGACGGCATCGCCCAGACGCCGGTCAACGCCAAGATCGGCATGACGTTCGGGCGCGCCCTGCGCTCGATCCTGCGCCACGACCCCGACGTCATCATGGTGGGCGAGATCCGCGACAGCGAGACCGCGGAGATCGCCGTCCAGGCGAGCCTCACCGGCCACCTGGTCCTCGCCACGCTGCATACCAACGACGCCGCGAGCGCGCCGACCCGCCTCGTCGACATGGCCGTCGAGCCTTACCTCCTCTCCTCGAGCCTGCTTGGCGTTCTGGCGCAGCGGCTCGTGCGCAAGCTCTGCCCTGCGTGCAAGCAGCCGCACGAGCCCAGCGCGCCCGACCTCGTCGAGCTCGGCGAGCGCTACAGCGGCGAGAAGCTGTACGCGCCCGGCGGCTGCGACGCCTGCAACAACACCGGCTACGTAGGGCGCACCGGAATCTACGAGCTCCTCGTGATCGACGAAGAAGCCAAGACGCTGATCCACGGCGCGGGCTCCGAGCAGCGCCTGAGAGCGCACGCCGCGAAGCGAGGCATGCGCTCGCTACGCCAGGACGGCCTGCGCTGGGTGCTCAGCGGCCTCACGTCGCTCGAGGAAGTGATCCGGGTCACGCGCGAGTCGTAGCACGATGCCCGCTTTCAGCTACGTCGCCATCGATGCCGACGGCCGCACGCGGCGCGGTGTGGTCGAGGCCGAGGCGCCGCGCCAGGCGCGCGCCGGGCTGCGTAGCGCGGGCCTCGTGCCGATCGAAGTCGCCGCAGTCGACAGCGAGGCGGCGCCGCCAGGCACGCGACGGCTCTTCTGGGCGGCGCGCATGCGCATCGGCGCGGGGGAGCTCTCCCTCCTCACCCGGCGCTTCGCCATGCTGCTCGAGGCGGGCCTTACGGTCGAGGAATGCCTGGACGCGCTCATCGAGCAGGCGCAGGGCGAGTCCACCAGGCGGATCCTCGCTGCCGTGCGCGCCGAGGTGCTCTCCGGGCAATCGCTTGCGGCATCCTTCGACCGCTACCCCTCGTCGTTTCCCGAGATCTACCGGGCGCTGGTGCGCGCGGGAGAGCACTCGGGAGAGCTCTCGGCGGTCCTGGCGAGCGTCGCGGACTACCTCGAGCGCCGCCAGGCGACGCGTCAGAGCGCGGGCCTCGCCCTGCTCTATCCGGCGATCGTCGCCGCGGTGGCGCTCTGCATCGTGTTGGGCCTGCTCACCTACGTCGTCCCTCAGGTGGTGGAGGTCTATGCCCAGAGCCGCCAGACGCTGCCCTTTCTCACGCGCGCGCTCCTCTGGACCAGCGAGATTCTGCACGGCAAGCTCGGCTATATCGCCGCGGTCGTGGTGATGGCCGCCCTCGCCTTGCGCTGGGCCTACGGGCGGGAGGCGACGAAGAAGCGCTGGCACGCGCGGCTCCTGCGCCTGCCGCTCATCGGCCCGCTCTGGCGAGGCGTCGACACGGCGCGGTTCGCCTCGAGCCTCGCCATCCTCGCGGCGGGCGGCGTGCCGCTCCTGCAGGCGCTCGCGGCGGGCGCGCGCGTGGTGAAGAACCTCGCGCTGCGCGAGGCAGTCGAGGAGGCGCAGAAGCGCGTCCGCGAAGGCTCGAGCCTGCACCGCGCGCTCGCAGCCAGCACGCTCTTTCCAGCGATCTTCATCCACCTCGTCGCCTCCGGCGAGGCGAGCGGGCGGCTCGCGCACATGCTGGGCCAGGCCGCGCGCCAGCAGGAGGTCGAGAACGAGGCCCGGGTCCGCCTGCTCACCGGCGTGCTCGAGCCCTCGCTCATCCTCGCCATGGGCGCGCTCGTGCTTCTCATCGTGCTCGCGATCCTGCTGCCGATCATCGAGCTGAACCAGCTGATCCGGATCTAGCTGCGGGGATGCTACTGGATAGTCTGGCCGGCCAGCATCGGCTTTTTCGCCGCGTCGAAAGGCACCATGGCCTCGAACGGGATGCCGTTCTTGGCCATGAAGCGTTCGACCGCCGGCACCCAATATCGCACGCCGGAGTCCTCGCTGAAGATATAGTGACCGTCTTTGCCGAAGGCCGGCTGCAGCACGTACTCCGCGCGCGCACCGCCGGCCGTGAACCGGTCGTACCAAAGCCTGGAGGTCTGCGCATTGAAGAAGTGGTCGTTCTCGGCGTAATGGAACAGAACCGGCACCTTGACCGACTTGCCGATCTCGTCGAACACGCGCGCGAGCGGCTCGACGGCGCACGGCACGCCGGGGTTGCGCGCGGGGTTGCCGCCGCGGCCGGCGGCGAAGGCGAGTACCGCGACGAGGCCCTGCGGCGCGCGCGCGGCGGTGTAGATCGAGGCGACACCGCCCGCGGACTGGCCGGCGAGGATCATGCGCGAGCCGTCGACGTAAGGGAGATTCCGCGTGTACTCGTAGGCCGCCAGGATGTCCTCGGAGGCGGCGCTCTCGCCGCGCCGGTAGTCGGGATTGCGGCAGGAGCCGGCGTCCTCGGCGAACTCGCCGCCGGTGGCGCCGAAGCCACGGCGCAGCGGCAGCACCACCACGTAGCCGCGGCGCGCGAACTGGGCCGCAGTGTGGACCAGGAGCTCGGGGGACTCGGTGCGTCGTTCTTCCGCCGACACGGCCGCGCCATGGTTGAGGATCACGGCGCCGTAGGGCCCGATCCCATCGGGCCTCAGGATTTTGGCAGCGATACTGTAGTTGCCATTGCTAACCGGGATGCGGACGTCTTCGTCTACGAGCCGCACACTGGCTGCTTCTTCTTGGGCATACGCGAGATTGCCGATGGCCCAGCACAGCGCGGCGACGAGCGCCACGAGAAGTGTCATTCCCTTCACCACTACCTCCCTTCGTCCAACCTGCGACGAACTGTAGCGGCGATTGCGACATCCCACAAGACTGAAAATGACACACGTGTAGTTGCTATTGCGTGTCGGGCGGTAACGACGTTATTCGTTTATGAGCGCGAGCGAAAAAGGACTTAATTCACTCGACGCCGCCGCGGCGAGCGGAATGCGCCGCGGCATGGAGAAGGAGAGCCTGCGCGCCCGCCCCGACGGATCGCTGGCGACCACGCCGCATCCCGCGGCGCTCGGCTCGCCGCTCACGCATGCGCACATCACGACGGATTTCAGCGAGAGCCAGCTGGAGCTCATCACGGGGGCGCGCTCGAGCGTCGACGCGATGCTGCAGGAGCTCACCTCCATTCACCAGGTCGTGTACCGCGCGCTGACGGATCGCGACGAGATCCTCTGGTGCGCGAGCATGCCCTGCCAGCTGCCGCCCGATGACGAGATTCCGCTCGGCCGCTACGGCAGCTCCAACGTCGGACGCGCGAAAACCGTGTACCGGATGGGGCTCGCGCACCGCTACGGCCGGCGCATGCAGACGATCTCCGGCATCCACTACAACTGGTCGCTGCCGAATTGCTCTAACGAGGACTACTTCGGACTGGTGCGCAACTTCCGGCGCACCGCGTGGCTGCTCTTCTATCTTTTCGGCGCCTCGCCTGCGGTGTGCGAGAGTTTCGTCGCAGGCAATCCGAAGCACGGCCTGCAGCGTCTCGCGGCGGGCACGCTTTATCTGCCTCATGCCACGTCGCTCCGCATGGGGCGCCTCGGGTACCAGAGCGACGCCCAATCCTCACTCTCGGTGAGCTACAACAGCCTCGCCGACTTCGGCGCCTCGCTCTACGGCGCCCTCACGACGCCTTATCCGCCTTACGAACAGATCGGCCTGCAGGATGGTAACGGCGAATACCGCCAGCTCACCACCTCGCTCCTGCAGATCGAGAACGAGTTCTACGGCAAGATCCGCCCGAAGCGCCGCATCCGCCCCGGCGAGCGTCCGCTGCACGCCCTGCGCGAGCGCGGCGTCGAGTACGTCGAGGTGCGCCTCATGGACCTCGACCCGTTCTCGCCGATCGGCATCACCGCGGCGACCTGCCGCTTCCTCGACGTCTTCCTGCTCTATTGCCTGCTCGGCGAGAGCCCGCCCGACACCCCGGCCGAGATCGCCGCGATCACGCGCAACCAGGACCGCGTCGCGGCGCGCGGACGCGAGCCTGGCCTGACGCTTTCGCGCGGCGGCCAGGAGGTGCCGCTCGAGGCATGGGGCCGGGAGATCCTCGCCCTATGCGAACCGGTCGCTGCGAAGCTCGACTCGCAGCTAGGCGGCATCGCCTACCGCGACGCGGTGAAGGCCGCTTTCTCCGCGCTCGACAATCCCG
>JBJMWH010000248.1:0-4884 GCA_045810245.1 Burkholderiales bacterium
GGAAGGCCCGCAGGGCAAGCTCGTGTACGTCGTCGGCGCCGAGAACAAGGCGGAGCCGCGGCCCATCCAGGTGGGCGAATGGTCCGGCGACAACGAATGGATCGTGACCTCGGGCCTCAAGGCGGGCGAGAAGGTGATCACCGACGGCCTGATGAAGCTCGGCCCCGGCGCGCCGGTGCGCATCGCAGAGCAAAAACAACCCGAGCAGCAAAAACCCGAGCAGCAAAAACCCGCGGCCAAGAAGTAATCATGTTCTCCCGATTCTTCATCGACCGGCCCATCTTCGCGGCCGTCCTCTCGATCTTCGTCATCATTGCCGGCCTCGCCGCGATACGCGTGCTGCCGGTGGCGCAGTATCCCGAGATCGCGCCGCCGGTGGTTACGGTGCAGGCGGTGTACCCCGGCGCCTCGGCGCTGGTGCTCGAGCAGACGGTCGCCGCTCCTCTCGAGAACCAGATCAACGGCGTCGAGCACATGATCTACATGAGCTCGACCTCCACCTCGCAGGGTGTGGTGCAGATCCAGGTCACCTTCGACATTGGCACCGACGTCGACAAGGCGGCGCTCAACGTCAACAACCGCGTCAAGCAGGCCGAGCCGCGCCTGCCGCAGGAAGTGCGCCGCCAGGGCGTGACGGTGGAGAAGGGCTCTTCCGCGTTCCTGCAGGTTCTGGCCTTCTACTCGCCCGACGGCCAGCAGGACGACGTCTTCATCTCGAACTACGTGACGATGAACGTCCTCGACCTGGTGAAGCGCGTGCCGGGCACGACCAACGTGCAGATCTTCGGCGCCAAGGACTACGCGATGCGCATCTGGGTGCGCCCGGACCAGCTCGCGCAGTATCGCCTCACCACCGGCGACCTGGTGCGCGCGCTGAACGAGCAGAACGCGCAATTCGCCGCCGGCAAGGTCGGGCAGTCGCCCTCGCCGAAGGAGCAGGAGCTCGTCTTCACCATCACGACCAAGGGGCGCCTGTCGGATCCGAAGGAATTCGAGCAGATCCTGCTGCGCTCCAATCCCGACGGCTCGTCGCTGCGCCTGAAGGACGTGGCGCGCATCGAGCTTGCCTCCAAGGACTACGACTTCATCGGCCGCATCAACGGCAAGTCATCGACGCTGATGGGCGTCTTCCTGCAGCCCGGCGCGAACGCGCTTGCGGTGGCTGAAGACGTCAAGAAGACGGTCGGCGACATCTCGAAGCGGTTCCCGGAAGGCCTCGCCTATTCAGTTCCGTACGATACGACGCGCTTCGTCGAGGTCTCAATCAAGGAAGTGGTCGAGACGCTGCTCATCGCGATGGTCCTGGTGTTTTTAGTTGTGTATCTGTTCCTGCAGAGCTGGCGCGCGACGCTGATCCCGTTCGCCGCGGTGCCGGTTTCCCTCATCGGCACCTTCGCCGGCCTGCTGCTGCTCGGCTATTCGATCAATACGCTGACGCTCTTCGGCATGGTGCTCGCCATCGGCATCGTCGTCGACGATGCCATCGTGGTGTTGGAGAACGTCGAGCGGATCATGCACGAGGAGGGCATTCCGCCGCGCGACGCCGCCATCAAGGCGATGCGCGAGGTGACCAGCCCGATCATCGCCATCGTGCTGGTGCTGTGCGCGGTGTTCGTGCCGATCGCCTTCCTCGGCGGCCTCACCGGCGAGCTCTACCGCCAGTTCGCCGTCACCATCTCGATGGCGGTGGTGATCTCGGGAATCGTGGCGCTGACGCTGACGCCGTCGTTGTGCGTCATCGTGCTGAAGCCCGAAAAAAGAAGGGAACGCGGATTTTTCGCCTGGTTCAACCGGGGGTTCGGCCGCGCCACCGACCACTACGAGTCGGGCGTGGCGTGGATCATCCGGCGCGGCGGCATCGGCCTCGCGCTCTTCGCCTGCATGGTCGCCGCCGCGGTCTGGCTGTGGCGCATCACGCCCAGCAGCCTGGTGCCCGACGAGGACCAGGGCTTCTACATCGCGGCGGTGATCCTGCCCGACGGGGCGACCCTGGAGCGCACCGACAGGGTGGTCGCCGAGGTCAATAAGGCGATCGCCTCCAACCCCAACAACCTGGACGTGGTGGCGTTCACCGGCTTCGACTTCCTCGGCGGCGGCTTCCGCAACAACGCCGCGACCATCTTCGTCACGCAGAAGCCCTGGAGCGAGCGCAAGGTCACCACGCCCCAGCTGGTAGGCGACTTCTTCATGAAGACCGCCCACATCAAGGAGGGACTCGCGCTCGCCTTCGGCCCGCCGCCGATCTTCGGCCTGGGCACCGCGGGCGGCTTCGAGTTCTACATCCAGAACCGCGGTACCGGGGGGCCGGGCGATATGGCCAAGGCGCTCGGCCAGTTCATCGGCGCGGCGCAGAAGGAGCCGCAGCTCGGCATGGTGCAGACCCTCTGGCGCGCGACGGTGCCGCAGCTCGCGGTCGACGTCGACCGCGACAGGGCGAAGGCGCTCGGCGTGCCGCTGGAGGAGCTCTACGGCGCGCTCGCGGCGACGCTGGGCAGCTACTACGTAAACGACTTCAACAAGTTCGGCCGCACTTGGCAGGTGCTGATGTCGGCCGCGCCGCAATACCGCGACCGTCCCGAGGATATCGGAAAGCTGTGGGTTCGTTCCGAGAAAGGAGAGATGATTCCGCTCGACTCGCTCGCCAGGGTGCGCTACAGCTCCGGACCCGACTCGCTCGACCGTTTCAACAACCTGCCGGCGGTGAAGATCTTCGGCCAGGGCGCGCCGGGCGTGTCTTCCGGGCAGGCGATCCAGGCAGTCGAGGACCTCGCAACCAAGGTGCTGCCGGCGGACTTCAGCTACGACTGGGGCGGCGTCTCGTACCAGGAGAAGCGCTCGGCCGGAACCTCGGGCCTCGCGCTCGGGCTCGCCGTGGTCATGGTGTTTCTCATCCTCGCTGCGCAATACGAAAAGTGGTCGCTGCCGCTGTCCGTGCTGCTCGCGATGCCGTTCGGTACGTTCGGAGCGCTCGCGGCCGTTTGGTTGAGGGGTTTAACCAATGATGTTTACTTCCAGATCGGCCTGGTGACGCTGCTCGGCCTCGCGGCGAAGAACGCCATCCTGATCGTCGAGTTTGCCGTGATGAAGCACGAGCAGGGGCTGTCGGCCTCGGCGGCGGCGATCGAGGCGGCGCGGCTGCGTTTCCGGCCGATCCTGATGACCTCGCTCGCCTTCATCCTCGGCGTCCTGCCGCTCGCCATTTCCACTGGGGCGGGCGCCGGCGCGCGCGTTTCCGCGGGCACGGGCGTCATGGGCGGGATGCTGGCGGCGACCTTCCTCGCCATCTTCTTCGTGCCGATGTTCTTCAAGCTGATGACCGACCGCCACCTCACCGAGAAGCGCTCGAGCGCCGACATCAAGCGCGAGGCCGAGCAGGCGCGCGTGGTGACGCACAAGAGCGTCCCGACGGCGCACCACGCACCGCACGGCCATGAATAGGATCGCCCTCGCGGCGTGCTTGCTTCTCGCCGGCTGCATCAATCCGGTGAACTACGAGCGCCCCGCGGTCGAGCTGCCCGAAGCCTGGAAGGAAGCCGCGCCGCGCTTTGTCGAGGACGGCCGCTGGTGGCGCATCTACGATGACGCCGCGCTCGACGCGCTGGTCGAAGAGGCGCTGTCGAGGAACGGCGACCTCCTCGTCGCCGCCGCGCGCGTGGACGAGGCGCGCGCGCTCCTCGGCGAGGCCAACGCCTTCTTCTGGCCGCAGGTCGACGCCCAGGCCTCGTCCAGCCGCCAGCAGATCTCCACGCGCACCGCCACCTCGTTCCCCGGCATCCCGACCCAGTACACCAACAACCGCGCGACGCTGAACGTGTCCTACGAGCTCGATCTCTTCGGCCGCCTGCGCGCCAACTCCGCCGCAGCCCGCGCCGAGCTCGAGGCGAGCGAGGCCTCGCGCGACGCGGTGCGCGTGGCGCTGGCCGCGCAGGTGGCAAAGTCCTACTTCGCGCTGCGCTCGCTCGACGAGCAGGTCGACCTTACCCGCCGCACCGTGACACTGCGCGAGCAGGCGCTCGATCTGCAAAGGAAGCGCCTGCGGGGCGGCGTGATCTCGCAGTTCGAGCTGCGCCAGCTCGAAGCCGAGGCGGCGGTGGTGCGCGCGCAGCTTCCGCCGCTCGAGCGCGACCGCGAGAGAGAGGAGGTGTCGCTCGCGGTCCTTCTGGGGCGCACGCCGAAACAGCTGTTCGACACCCAGGTCAAGGTCCGCGAAGCGTATGACGAGATGCCCGGAGCGCCGGTCCTGCCGGCGGGCGTACCCTCCGAGCTCCTGCTGCGCCGCCCCGACCTGGTCGAGGCCGAGCGGCAGCTCGCCGCCGCCAACGCGCGCGTCGCGGTGGCGCGCGCCGAGATGTTCCCCTCGATCAGCCTGACCGCGTTCTACGGCAGCGAAAGCGCGGCGCTTGCCAACCTCTTGGCCGGCGGCGCGGCGGCGGCCTGGCAGGTCGCCGCCGCGGTCACGCAGCCCATCTTCGCCGGCGGACGACTCCAGGCGCGAAGCGACGCCGCCGGAGCCCGCGAGCGCGCCGTGCTCGCGCAATACCTGCAGACGATCCGCAGCGCCTTCGGCGAGGTGCGCGCCGCGCTCATCGTGCAGGCACGTGCGAAGGAAAGCTACGATGCCGAATCGGCGCGCGCCGCCGCGCTGGCCGAAAGCCTGCGCCTAGCGCGCCTGCGCTACGACACCGGCGTCGCGAGCCAGCTCGACGTGCTCGACGCCGAGCGCGGCCTGCTCGCGGCGCAGATCGCGCGCATCGAGGCGCTGCGCGCCCACCGCGCCGCTGTCGCGGATCTGTTCCGGGCGCTGGGCGGCTGACGTAAACCAAAATCAGTTGAAGAGGTAAGCGTCCATCGCGAGGACGCCGCTGTCGATGGCGTCGTAGACGC
>JBJMWH010000249.1:0-13415 GCA_045810245.1 Burkholderiales bacterium
GCTCGCTTGCGAGCGAGAGCGCGAGGCTTTCGTAATCGCGGCGCGAGGCTGCGATGAGCTCGGGCAGGCCGAGCGCGTGCAGGAGGCTCGCGCCGACCCGGCTGGCGAAGGCCTCGCCCGGACAGGTGAGGACCGGAAGGCCCGCCCACAGGGCATCGGCCGCGGTGGTGTGCGCGTTGTAGTTGAAAGTGTCCAGCACGAGGTCGGCGACGCGGTGGCGCGCGAGATGCTCCGACGGCTCGAGTTGCGGCGCGAAGACCAGACGCGCGGGCGCGATGCCGCGGGCCTGCGCCTCGGCGCGCAGATTGCGCGTCGCCGCGGCGTTGTGGTCGAGAAGCCAGAGGACGCTCCCTTCGACAGCCGCGAGAAGGCGCATCCAAACGGCGAACACGTCGGGCGTGATCTTGGCGGGATTGTTGAAGCAGCAGAACACGAAGGCGCGCTCCGGCAGGCCGGCCTCGGCCCGGGTCGGCGTGCGCTGCGCGATCGGTCTTTTCCAATCGTTGGCCCAGTAGGTATGCGGCAGCCAGACTACGCACTCCGCGTAGTGCGGCAGCTCGCGCTCGGGGACGACCACCCGGTCGGCCATGAGGTAGTCCATGTAAGGAGCGCCCATCGTGCCGGGGTAGCCCATGTAGTTCACCTGCACGGGGGCCGCTCTGCGCGCAAAGATACCGCTGCGCGCATAGCCGCTCAGGCCCTTCAGGTCGACGGCGATGTCGATGCCGAGCTCGCGCGCAAGCTGCGCGATGCCGTCGTCGGTTTTTGCGCTGACGTCGAGAAAGTGCTCGAAGGCCGCCTCGACGCGTCTGCGCATCGCATCCACGACCTGCGGGCCGAACGAGAAGGCGAACAGCTCGAACCGGGTGCGGTCGTGCTGCTCGAAGAGGCCGGCCAGCACGTAGGACAGGGCGTTGTTGCGGAAATCGCGCGAGAAATAGCCGACCCGGACACGGCCGGGCTTGCGCTTCGACGGCAGCGGCGAGGATTTTGTGGGAAAAAGCTCGCGCATGTAGGTTTCGGCACACCGGCGCTGTTGCGCAGGCGACGAAGCGATGGCAAGCAGCGAAAACGGGCTGGCGGCGCGCTCGCCGGCGTCGACCGCGGCGAGGGTGCGGTCGCACGCGGCGTCGAAATCGGCCCAGTCGCAGCACTGCAGCTTCGCGCGCAACCGGTCGCCGAGCGCGAAGGGCAGCGTCTTCAGCGCGAGCGCCCGGTCGTAGCAGGCGGCCGATTCCTCGTGGCGCGCGAGATCGGCGAGCGCCACGGCGAGGTTGGTCCAGGCCTGCGCCGAGCGCGGATCGAGCTTGGTCGCCTTGCGGTAGCTCGCGATCGCTTCGTCGAAGCGCAGCAGCGCGTTGAGCGCGATGCCGCGGTTCGACCAGGCCTCCGCGTGCCCGCCCTGAAGCGCGATCGCCCGGTCGCAGCTTGCCAAGGCTTCCTCGGGATGCTGCAGGTCGAGCAACGCGGCGCCGCGGCTCGACCAGCCGTCGGGATGCTCCGGCCGCGCGGCGATGCTGCGCTCGCAGCAGGCGAGCGCCTCGGTGAGCGCGCCCGCGCGCCTGCGGCAAGAGGCAAGGTTGAGCCATCCGTCGGCATTTCCGGCGTCGAGCGCCACCGCGCGCTCGGCGTACTGCGCCGCGTCGGCGGCGCGGTCCTGCCGCAGCAGCGCCGCGGAAAGGTTGGTCAGGACGGAAACGCGCTCGGGAACGAGACGATGCGCCTCCATCAGCCGCGCTTCGGCGCCCGCGTAGTCCTCGCGCCCGAGGCGCGCGAGCGCCTCGAAGAACAAACGCCGTGCTTCGTCCTCGGCGCTCACCGTGTTACCGCATGTCGAGCGCGCGGCGGCGCGTGAGCTCCACCATGCAGGCGGCGTACACGTCGTCGGGCGAATCGCCGGAGGCCGCGGCCTCGCGCCGGCGAGCGCACTCGGCCTCGCGGTACTCGCGCCATTCGTCGTTCGCCTTGCGGTAGGCCGCGAGGCTCTTCTCTCCGCGCTCGTTCGCCTCCTGGAAGCGGTAGGCATAGACCTGCGAGAGGTCCTGCTCGGCCGTGCGCTGCAGGAGCTCGAGGCAATCGCGCTCCTTCCCGCGCAGGCTTTCGCTGCGGCCGCACTGCATGAGAGCCGGCGCGTTCGGCCGCCCCTGCCAGGAGAAGAACACCGGCCGCTTCTCGTCGGCCAGCAGGCAGATGAACGACAGCTCGGCGCTCGGCGCGTCCTCGTAGACCACTGCGCCGTTGCCGGTGAGGATCGAGCTTACCGGCTGGTTTCCGACCTTGCCGCTGTAGCGCTCCAGGCTCAGGCTGGAATCGCGCTCGAGCACCACGGTGATCGCGCTGGCGCCGCCGCGCTTGAGGTCCTTGAGCGCATACGCGCGGCACGCTTCAACCGCGGGGCCTTTGTATTGCGCATCTGAATGAAACGGAAATCCTCCCAGGATCGCGAGGAGAAGCGGCAACGCGTTCTTCATTTCATCGGCCGATACTGATCCGTGGACAGGGCCCGCGCGCGGATCAGGCCGAAGAGCGTCTGAGTACAGGGCGCCTGGACGCCCGCCTTGGCGGCGATCTCGAGGGTGCCGGCGAGAAGCCCGTCGATCTCGAGCGGCTTGCCGGCCTCCAGGTCCTGCAACATCGAGGTCTTGAACCGGCCGAGCATGCGCGCCATGTCGACCCGGGCCTCGGGCTCGATGTCGGCGTCGACCCCGACCGCGCGGCCGATCGCGAGCACCTCGCGCATGATCGTCACCATGTAGGCCTTGACCTCGCGATTTTCGATCAGGCTGTCGGCGGTGCTCACCGTGAGCGCAGACACGGGGTTGAAGCTCACGTTGCCGAGCAGCTTGACCCAGAACTCCTTTTCGATGAAGTCGCTGACCGCGACCTCGAAGCCCGCGGCGCTCAGCGCATCGGCGATGTTCTTGGTGCGGATGCTGTTGCGGCCGCCGGGCTCGCCCAGGATGAGCTTGCGGCCCATGTTGTGGCTGATGAGGCCGGGTTCGGGCAGCGAGGCGGCGAGGTGGATCACGCAGCCCACGATGCGCTCGGTCGGCATGGCCCGCGCCAGCCTGCCTGCCGGATCGAGCGTCTCGAGGCGCAGCTTGCCGCCGCCGAACGCCAGGCGGTCGAAGAACCACCACGGCACGCCGTTCATCGCTGTAATGATCGAGGTACCTGCTTCGACCAACGGCGCGATGCGCTCGGCGACCTCCGCCAGGTTCTGCGCCTTCACCGCGACGATGACGTAGTCCTGCGGGCCGAGCAGCGCGGGATCGGCTTCGGCTCGCACCGGCTGGGCTTCGACCGCGCCGCTCGGACCGTCGCGCACGCGCAGGCCGCGGGCGCGGATCGCCTCCAGGTGGGCGCCGCGCGCGACGGCCGACACCTCGTGGCCGGAACGCGCGAGCCGGCCGGCGATCAAACCTCCGACCGCCCCGGCGCCGTAGACACAGATTTTCATGGTGTTATTCTAGATTGAGGAGCTGCCATGTTCGGATTCATGAAGAAGCTGACCAAGCTGTTGCCGAAGGAAGCGACGCTTCCCGGCCGCAAGGAGCGCGTGCACGTCCCTGAGCGCCATTTCGTGAACGGCAATCGCATCGTGCCGCCGTTCCCCGACGGCATGGCGCTCGCACAGTTCGGCATGGGCTGTTTCTGGGGCGCCGAGCGCGTGTTCTGGCAGACCCCGGGGGTTTATTCGACCGCGGTCGGCTACGCCGGAGGCGACACGCCGAACCCGACCTACGAGGAAGTGTGCACCGGGTTCACCAACCATACCGAGGCGGTGTTCGTGGTGTTCGACCCGAAGCTCGTGAGCTACGAGGCCCTGCTCAAGAAGTTCTGGGAGGGCCACGACCCGACCCAGGGCATGCGCCAGGGGAACGACGCCGGCACGCAATACCGCTCGGCCATCTATGCCTACGGCGAGGAGCAGCTCCAGGCGGCGCAGCGGTCCAAGGAAGCGTTCCAGGAAGCGCTGAAGAAGAAAGGCTACGGCGTCATCTCCACCGAGATCCGTCCGGCGCCCGAGTTCTATTACGCCGAGGATTATCACCAGCAGTACCTCGGCAAGAACCCGAACGGCTACTGCGGCCTCGGCGGCACCGGCGTCACCTGTCCCGTCGGAGCCCTGGCGAAGGCCTGAGCTTGCGCCTGGACAAGTGGCTGTGGGCGGCGCGCTTCTTCAAGACGCGCAGCCTCGCCCAGCAGGCGATCGAGTCGGGCCGCGTCACGCTCAACGATCAGCGCATCAAGCCCGCGCATGTCCTGAAAATCTCCGATTTCGTGTCCGTGCGGGTCGGAGACTTCGCCTGGCGGATCCAGGTCAGGAAATTGTCCGAGCGGCGCGGGCCGGCTACCGAGGCCAGGACGCTCTACGACGAGACTGCGCAGAGCCGCGCGGAGCGCGAGCGGCGGGTCGAGCTGCGCCGCTGGAGCGCCGAGCCGGCGGCCGACATCAAGGGCCGGCCCACGAAGCGCGACCGGCGTCGGCTCGAAGATCTGACCAATCCTGAGGACGAATCCTCGCGATCACGCTGAAGCGCATCGCGCCTTCCGGACGCACCACCGCAATCTCGCCTTCGGCGAGGTACGGCGGCCCGGCTACGGCGTGGAACGGGTTGCCGTGGCTGGAGATGATGCGGTTTTCGCCTTTAGCCACCGGCGTCGAAAGCAGTTTCCGCAGCGCGTCGTAGCGCCGCGGGTCATCGGGTTGCGCCGGGCCCCCGCGCACTTCGTTCATCGCCTGGGCATCGCCAAAGACGAGCCTTGCGGTTTCCATGGTCCGGCAAAAGGGGCTGGCGAGAACCTGGCCGACGGGGATGGCCAGCCGCTTCAGGTGCGCGCCGATCTCGCGCGCTTCGGCACGGCCTTTTTCGGTGAGGTTGCGCTGGTGGACGCAGTCCGCGTAGGTCGTCATCGCGGCGTCGTTCTGGCTGAAGTCGGTCGAGGTGTGGCGCATGTAGAGGACGAGCCCGCCTTCGCGCAGCTTCTCAACGATCGCAGGATCGACCTGTGCCGCGGCGCCGCAGGCGAAACAAAGCAGGGCGTAGAGAAAGGCTTTGGACATCCTGGGCGGATTCTCACGTAGCCTACCCAAATAATGAAGAAGAATCTCCTCTGGGTGCTGGCCGTGCCGCCTGCCTTGGCGGCTGCCCAGGAAGACCCCGTGGTCGTGACCGCTACGCGCACCGCGCGTCCCAGCCTTGAGGTACCGGCCTCTGTCGACCGCGTCTATGCCGAAGACATTCGCCAGGGCCGCCCGCGGGTGAATCTCTCCGAGAGCCTCGGCGCGGTGCCCGGCATCCTGGTCCAGAACCGGCAGAACTATGCGCAGGACCTGCAGGTGCAGTCCCGCGGTTTCGGCGCGCGCGCGACGTTCGGCGTGCGCGGAATCCGTCTGCTCGCCGACGGCATCCCCGCCAGCATGCCCGATGGGCAGGGGCAGGCGGCCACCTTCGCCCTCGGCTCGGCCGAACGCATCGAGGTGCTGCGCGGGCCGTTCTCAAGCATGTACGGCAACGCCTCGGGCGGCGTGATCAGCGTAGACACCGAGGACGGCCCGCGCGAGCCCACCGTCTGGGGCGACGTGAGCGCAGGCAGCTTCGACACCTGGCGCGCCGCGACGAAGTTCGGCGGGCAGTGGGGGCGCGTAAACGGTCTCGGCGAGCTCTCGCATTTCGATACCGGCGGCTACCGCGACCACAGCGCGGCAACGCGCGATCAGGCGAACGCGAAGCTCAAGATCGGCCTGCAGGACAAGTCCTCGCTAACGCTGGTGGCGAATGCACTCGAGCAGCCGGATACGCAGGACCCCCTCGGCTTGACGCGCGCCGAGTACCAGGCGGATGCAACGCAGGCGACGCCCAACGCTCTCGCCTTCAACACGCGCAAGAGCATCTCGCACCAGCAGCTCGGCGCCACGTTCGACCGAACCTTCACCGACAGCCGGCTGCAGGCCACTGCGTACGGCGGCCAGCGCACGGTCCAGCAGTTCCTCGCCATCCCGCTCGCGACTCAAGCGGCGCCGACGCACTCGGGGGGCGTGGTCGACCTCGACCGCAGTTTCAGCGGATTGGCGGTGCGCTATTTCAACGACCTCGCGCGGAACCTCAGGTTTTCCCTCGGCGCCGACTACGAGCAGATGTCGGAGCACCGGCGTGGCTACGTCAACAATTTCGGCGTCCAGGGCGCACTCAAGCGCGACGAGGACGACACCGTGGCGAGCACCGGCCTGTACGTGCAGGCGGAATGGAAGTTGGCCGACCGCTGGACCGCGCACGGCGGCCTGCGCTCGAGCCACGTGCGCTTTCGCACCCAGGATCACTTCATCGTCCCGGGCAATCCGGACGACAGCGGCGAAAAATCCTACGACGCGACCACGCCGGTGCTGGGGCTGCTGTTCAGACCGAACGAACGCACCACGTTCTACGGCACCTTTGGCCGCGGCTTCGAGACGCCGACCTTCGCCGAGCTGGCGAACGTCAACCCGCCCGCCACGGGCCTGAACTTCGGCCTGGAGGCGAGCCGCAGCCGCCACCTCGAGGCCGGGGTGAAGGCGGTCCTGCCGGCAGGGCTGCGCCTGAACGCGGCGCTCTTCAGCATCGTGACCGAGAACGAGATCGTGGTTGACCAGTCTTCGGGCGGTCGCTCGACGTTCCGGAATGCCGGGCACACCGACCGGGACGGCGTGGAGCTCGGCGCAGAGACCCTGAGCACAGGGCCATGGAGGTTACGCGTCGCGTATACGTACCTGGACGCGGTGTTCCGCGAGAGCTTCAATACTGTTGCGGGCACGCCCGCAGTACCGGTGACCGTGCCCGCCGGGAGCCAGCTTCCCGGAGTGCCGAAGAGCGTGCTCTACGGCGAGCTGCGGTTCCAAAAAGAACAGTTCTACGCGTGGCTCGAAGGGCTTTACAAGGCGCGCGTCCCGGTGAACGACCAGAACTCCGAGTTCGCCGACGCCTACACCACGCTCAATTTCGTGGTTGGCCTGTTGCAGGGCGGCGCGCGCTGGTCGGTCTCCGAATTCGTGCGCGTAGACAACCTGAGCGACAAGAACTACGTCGGCTCCGTGGTAGTAAACGATGCCAACAATCGCTACTACGAGCCTTCGCCGCGGCGCAACTACACGCTCGGCATCCAAGCGTCGTTGCGCTTTTGAAACCGGTGGGAAGGGGCACGAGTCTTGCGGCGGCCTGTTCGCTTTTCCCAAAGGAGCAAGACGATGATTGCAAAGACTATCGGGACTGCAGCGGCTGCCATGCTGCTCGTCCTCGGCGTGGCATGTTCCCATTTTTCGAAGAGCGGCAGCGGCACGCCATCCCAGGCGAGCCAGAGCAGCCGGAGCAGCTCGGCCTCCTCCGGCGCCACCGGCGCGAGCGGCCCGGCCGAGATGGGCCGCGGGCGCTGCGAGGCACTAACCGGCCCCGAGCGCGACAAGTGCTTTGCCGAGGACCGTCAGCGCAGCGACGCCAAGAAGTGACCTAGATCGTCGATATCGCTGTCGGACAAGGTGCGCGCGACGGCGGCCATGTTGCCCGCGTCGTTGGTGCGCCGGCGCGCCTTGAAGTCCTGGAGCTGCTTGACGGTGTAGTCGTAGTGCTGGAAGGCGAGCCGCGGGATCTCGTTCTGCCCCTGGTAGGCGCCCAGGTGGCACATGGTGCACAGCGTCTCGTCGGCCTTGCGCTTGCCGCGCGCCGCACGATCCTCGTCGACTTTGAACGGTGGAATACGTGGCCGCTGCGCGGCGAAGAACGCGGCGAGATCGAACATGTCCTCGCGGCTCAAGTCCTTCACGAAGGGCTCCATCGTCGGCTCGGTGCGCTGGCCTTCCTTAAAGTCCTTGATCTGCAGGTAAAGGTAGCGCGCGGTCTGCCCGGCGAGGATCGGGAATTTTCCATCGGCGGAATTGCCGTTCGCGCCGTGGCAGGCGAAGCAGGCTGTCGCTTTCTTCGCCCCCGCCTCGATGTTTTGGGCGATCACATGGGCCGAAGCGAATAAGGAGGCCGAAACCGCACAAAAGAAAAAGGCCGCCCGCAGGCGGCCTGTTCCCGCTAAACGCACAGAATCAGTTTACCGAAAACACGAACACGCTGTTCCCGCGCTTGAAGTCGAGCTGCGTGTTGCCGCCGCAGCCCATCGCGATGTACTGTCGGTTGCCGATCGTGTACGACACCGGCATGGCGTTGGCGCCGGCGCCGCAGTTGAAGCTCCAGAGCTTCTTCCCGGTCGCGGAGTCGAGCGCGTTGAAGCTGCCGTTGCCCTCGCCGAAGAAGAAGAGACCCCCGGCCGTTGCAAGCCCGCCGCCGATCAGCGGCTGCGCGGTGTCGTGCTTCCATGCAAGCTTCCCGGTGTCGATGTTCACCGCTGCGACGCGGCCCCACTGCTTCTCGCCGGCGATGACCTTGAACGCGCCGCCGAGCCACAGCTTCGAGCCGCCGGGATATTTGGCCGACTCCACGTGATAGGTCATCGGCTGGTGCAGGTTGAGCGCGATCGCGAGCCGGTGCTTCGGATCGAAGGCCATCGGCGACCATTCCACGCCGCCGTTGGCGCCCGGCAGCATGCGCGCGCCTTCGGCGGTGGGCAGCACCCACATGTTCTCCTGGGGCACCATCGCCTCGGAGAAGCGGATGAGCGAGCAGTCCTTGCGATCGTGCACGTAGACGTGACCGGTCTTGCCGCCGTGGATGACGCCGGGGATCGACTTACCGCCCTTGTCCTTGACGTCGACGAGGATCGGCGGGCTGACCGCGTCGAGGTCCCAGACGTCGTGGGCTACGTACTGGAAGTGGCACTTGTAGGTGCCCTTGTCGAGATCGATCGCCACCAGCGAGTCGGTGTACAGGTTGTCGCCCGGCCGCTCGTCGCCGTAGAGATCGGGCGAAGGGTTGCCGACCACGAACCATAGCGTGCGCGTCTTCAGGTCGATGGCCGGATTCATCCACACCCCGCCGCCGAGCGTCTGGTAGAACGAGCTGTCCTTGGCGAACGCGGCTTTCTCCTTGCCGAGATCGCGCTTCATGTTGCGGCCGGTGGCGTCGTTGGCGGCCCACACGCCTTCGTGGCCCTTTTCGGGGATGGTGTAGAAGGTCCACAGCAGCTTGCCGCTATCCGCATCGTAGGCCTTGAGGAAGCCTCGGATGCCGTACTCGCCGCCGTTGGTGCCGATGAGGACCTTGTTGTCGATCACCGTCGGCGCCATGGTCTCGCTGTAGCCCTTTTCCGGGTCCGCGATCTGCGTTTCCCACACCAGCTTGCCGCTCGCCGCGTCGAGCGCGACGAGCTTCGCGTCCAGGGTGCCCATGAAGACCCGGCCGCCGGCGATCGCCACGCCGCGGTTGTTCGGGCCGCAGCAGAACGTGGTGATCGGGCCCATGTTGTGCTTGTAGTGCCAGAACTCCTTGCCGGTGGCGGCGTCGATCGCGTAGACGTGGTTGAAGGCGGTCGTGAGGTACATGACGCCGTTGACCACGATCGGCGCGGTCTCCATTGATTCCACCACCTCGGTCTGGAACACGAACACCGGCCGCAGCCGGCCGACGTTCTCGGCGGTGATGCGCGCGCCGGGGTAGTAGCGCGTCTGGGCGTAGTTGCCGTTGGTGTGCAGCCAGTTGCGCGAGTCGGCCCCGGCCTTGGTGAGTTGGTCCTGAGTGACGTTGATGCTCTTCGGAACCGCGGTTCCGACGGTGGCCGGCTTCTGCTTCACTTCCTGCGCAAACCCGGGGCCCGCCAGCCCGAGCGCAGTTGATACGGCGAAGACTGCGAGAGAACGCTTCATCTTGTTCATCACAACGGATCTCCCTTGGACTTGCGGCTTGAGAATAGGAGACGCGAACGCAACGCGCGCGCGTTTCGGTGGCTTGGTGACTCCCCTGGCAACCCCTTCTAGGGCCCTGCTATGATTTCCCCGACGAGTGTAGTCCTTGCTCGCGGTCTGTCAACAACGGACACTAAGGAAAGTGAGAGGAAACTGAGAGGAAACTGAGAGGAAACTGAGCGATGCGTGCGGCGAGGCTGCTCATGATCGCGCTTTGTGCGCTGCACACGGCGGCGCTCGCGCAGCAGGCGGCCATCAACATCCACGCCGAGCTGCTGCAGGCGGCGCGCCGCGGCAGCGAGGCTACGGTGCGTACGCTGCTCGACCAAGGCGCGGCCGTGGACTCGCGCAACCGGCTGGGCGACACGCCGCTCAACGTTGCTGCGAAAAACGGCCATACCCGCCTCGGGCTCTACCTGATCGAACGGGGGGCGGACGTCAACCAGAAGGACCTCGCCGGCGTCACGCCCCTGATGAGCGCCGCCTACAACGGCGACCTCGAGTTGACCCGGGCCCTGCTGCAACGCAAGGCCGACCTCGCCCCGGTCGACCGGATGAAGAAGACCGCCGTGCTCTACGCCGCGGCCAACGGGCATGCGCAGGTTCTAGGCGCCCTGCTCGAGCACGGGGTGGACGTCAACGCGCGCTACGACAACGACCTCACCGCCCTCATGTGGGCCGCCGGCTTCGGCCAGGACGAGGCGGTCAGGCTGTTGCTCGCGCGCGGCGCCGAGCGCGATGCCCGCGACAACCGGGGCAAGACCGCGCTGGCGATCGCCAAGGAGGAGGGCAAGCAGACGACGGCGGCCTTGCTGCGCGCCGCAGGCGCACAAAAGTGATTTAATAGCGGTTCCCAGAGGAGGATCCCCCTATGAAGCTCATTGCAACACTCATTGCCGCCGCTTTCGCCGCGCCGGCCTTCGCGCAGGACAAGCCCGCCGCACAGCCGGCGCCCTCCTGGCACGGGGGCAAGCCGCCGGCGATGGCCGAGTCCACGCTGCACCCGTTCGCGCCGCACATGACCGGGCGGCCCGCCAAGGAGCTGCCGCTCAACACGCTCAAGGTCCCGGCCGGCTTCAAGGTCGAGGCCTGGGTGGACGGCATCCCCGAGGCGCGCTCGCTCGCGCTCGGCGACAACGGCACCGTGTTCGTCAGCAACCGCAACGCGAAGAACGTCTATGCGGTGACCGACAAGGGCGGCAAGCGCGAGGTAAAGACGGTCCTGAAAGGGCTCGATGCGCCGAACGGCATCGTCTTCAACAAGGGTACGCTGTACGTCGCCGAGCGCGGCCGCATCACGCGCTACGACGGCATCGAGAGCAAGCTCGACAACCCGGGCGAGGGCAAGGTGGTGGTCGATAACCTCGACCCGAAACGCCAGGCCGGCCATTTCTGGAAATACCTGGCGATGGGCCCCGACGGCAAGCTCTACTTCAACATCGGCGCGCCGGGCAACATCGTGATGCCGACGTACAACGAGGCGTCCATCTGGCGGGTCGACCCGAACAAGGGCACGCTCGAGCAGGTGGCCCGCGGGGTGCGCAATTCCGTCGGCATCGCCTTCAACCCGAAGAACAAGGACGTCTGGTTCACCAACCACGGGCGCGACTGGGCGGGCAACGACATCCCGAACGACACCCTGCACCGGGTGCCGATCAAGTCGGCGGTACCGAACTTCGGCTATCCGTTCTGCCACCAGGGCAACGTGCTCGACCCCGACTTCGGCAAGAACCGCTCGTGCGACGAGTTCGCCAAGCCGGCGCAGCTTCTCGGCGCGCACATCGCGCCGCTCGGGCTGAAGTTCTACGACGGCAAGATGTTCCCGGCCGAATACCAGAACAACATCTTCATCGCGATGCACGGCTCGTGGAACCGCGAGACCAAGCAGGGCTACAACGTCATGCGCATCAAGCTCGACGAGAAGGGCAACGCCAGCAAGCCCGAGCCGTTCCTCACCGGCTTCCTGCAGGACGAGAAGGCCGATCCGCCGATGTGGGGCCGGCCGGTCGACGTGCTGGTGCTGAAGGACGGCTCGATGCTGGTGTCGGACGACTACAACGGCGTCATCTACCGGGTCAGCTACGGCAAGTGAGCTTTGCAGTTAGAAACGCGGCGGCGGTGGCCGTCGCGTTTTTGTTTGTGGCGGCGGCGCAAGGCGCGGATCCGAATCTGTGCGCCGCCTGCCACGGCGAGGGCGGCAACTCGGCGAACCCGGCGGTGCCGTCGCTCGCGCAGCAGCCGGCGCAGTTCATCTCGACCTCGCTCTTCATGTTCCGCGAGGGCAACCGCAAGGACCCGCAGATGTCGCCGATGGCGGAGAAGCTGTCCAACGCGGAAATGAACGAGCTCGCGGCCTACTTCTCCAAGCAGAAGGCGGCGCCGCCCAAGCACAAGAGCAAGCCCGAGAATGCCGCCGCGGGTCCGGGGCTCGCCAAGAAGTTCAACTGCAGCCAGTGCCACGGCGCGCAGCTTCTTGGCCAGCAGCACATCCCGCGAATCGCGGGCCAGCACTATGAGTACCTGCTCGCGCAGCTGAAAGGCTTCAAGGCGCAGAAGCGTGCCGATATCGACGGCAACATGACCTCGGCGGCGCAGGCGCTCAGCCCGCAGGACATCGAGGCCCTCGCCGACTACCTTGCCGGCCTCGGCACGCAATAGCGAGAATCAGGTTTCCTTGGCGAAGTAGCGCTCGAGCTCGCGCTCGTTCAGCCACGACAGGTCCTTCGGCAGCTCGTCGACCACGCGCTTCGCGACTTCCTTGTCGAGCGAGCGCCTGAGCGTGCCGAGGAACTTGGGCGGCGCGACGAGGACGAGCTCGTCGTAGCGATGGTCGGTGCGCGCCTTCTCGAGGTAGTCGCCAACCCGCTTCGCGAAGAGATCGGTGGCGTGCTCGTGCGCCGAAGTCTCCTGGCGGTCGCTGCCCGGCCCGGCGGTGCCGCGAAAGCGCGGATGCGCGTCGCTGATCAGGTCCCGGTCGTCCATGCGCGCCTCGGGATTGAGCAGGCTCGCGACCTCGACCAGCCGCTCGCGGCCTGCAACTTGCAGGAAACGCGCGCGGCTCGAGTCGGCCGCGACAATCCATGTATTGGCCATGCTGGTTCGACCCCTCGCGAGTGAACGGGTTTCTTGCGCGCGCTTCTAATCAGCATGAACCGACTGCTCGTGGGCGGGGCGCTGGGCGCCCTCGCGATGTACTTCCTGGACCCGCACGAAGGCCGGCGTCGCCGCGCGCGGACACGCGACAAGATGGTGCACGCGGGCAAGCGGCTCAACGAAGCGAGCAGGGTGACCGCGCGCGACACCGTGCACCGCGCGCGCGGAGTGCTCGCCACGGCACGCAAGCTCTTCGAGCACGAGGAAGTCTCCGATGCCGTGCTGGTCGAGCGCGTGCGCGCCGGGCTCGGCCGCGCGGTGTCGCATCCGCACGCGCTCGAGGTTGCGGCGGACCACGGTCACGTCACGCTGTCCGGCCCGGTGCTCTCCGAGGAAGTGCGGCCGCTCCTGCGCTGCGTGCGCGGCGTGCCGGGGGTCAAGGCGGTGAGCGACCGGCTCACGGTCTACGAAGATGCGGAAGCGCAGCACGTGTCGTCGCTTC
>JBJMWH010000250.1:0-7999 GCA_045810245.1 Burkholderiales bacterium
CATGTTCAGCTCCCTAAGTGTTCTTCATTCCACAAATCAGTCGATCCGTGCGCCTGACGCCTTGACCACCGGCGCCCACTTGGCGATCTCGGACTTCACGAACGCCGCGAATTGCGCAGGCGTGTTCGGCGAGAAGCGCGCCCCTTCGTTGGGCAGCCGCGCCTGGATTTCGGGCGAACCCATGATGCGCATGGTTTCGGAGTTCCAGCGCTGGACGATCTCCGCGGCCGAGCCGGCGGGCGCGAACAGGCCGATCCAGTTGTTGACCTCGAATCCCGGCAGCGTCTCGCCGACGGTGGGCAATTCCGGCGTCGCGGCGGCGCGCGAGCGGCCGACCGTGGCGAGGGCGCGCAGCTTCCCGGCCTTCGCCTGCGGCAGGACCGTAGGCATGGTGGCGAAGAGAAGCGAGGTCTGCCCGGCGAGGAGCTCGGTGATGGCGGGTACGTTTCCCTTATAGGGCACGTGGGTGATATCGACCTTCGCCATCGTTTTGAAGAGCTCGCCCGCCAGATGGCTCGCCGTGCCCATGCCGGCAGAAGCGAACGTGAGCTTGCCGGGATTTTCGCGGGCGAGAGCGATGAGCTCGCCGACGCCGTTCGCCGGCACGGACGGATGGACGACCAGCAGTCCCTCGGCCTCGAGCACGAGGGCGATGGCGGCGAAATCCTTCACCGCGTCGTAGGGTAGCCTGGCGAACAGGCTCACGTTGACCGCGTGCGTGCCAACCGCGCCCATCACGAGCGTATAGCCGTCGGGCGGCGACTTGGCCACCGCCTCCGCCGCAATGGTGCCGCCTGCGCCGGCGCGGTTCTCCACGAGCACCGGCTGGCCCCAGCTTTCGGCGACCCGCTGGCCGATGATGCGGGAATAGATGTCCGCGATGCCGCCGACCGGGAAAGCGCAGATGATCCGGATCGGCTTGGAGGGATATGAGAAAGAGGCGGATTGACCGCATGCCGCCCAGGAAACGCAAAGCGCAAAGCCAAGCGCGGCGAGCCGACCTAGAATTGTCATTCCTCCCTTAGGGCGGCTAGTGTAGAACAGCGGCACGGATGGAAGCCAAGACCCAGCCAGCGAAGTGCGACCTCGCCGAGCGATTCGAGCGGCTGTACTACGCGGAGGTCGATGCCGAGGAGCTCGCCGCGCGCAGCGCCAGGGACCTCGCGGGCGCGGCAGCGAGCCACCTCGAGTTCGGCCGCAGGTTCTCGAGCGGCAAGCCGAAGATCCGCGCCTACAACCCGACGCCGGCCCAGCACGGCTGGAACAGCACCCACACCGTGGTCGAGATCGTCAACGACGACATGCCGTTCCTCGTCGATTCGGTGACCATGGAAGTGAACCGCCAGGGCCTGACCTTGCACCTCGTGATCCACCCGGTGTTGCGGACCGTGCGCAGCCCCGCAGGGGAGCTCGAATTCGTCTCGGCGCCGGGCGAGTCCTCGCAGGGCCGACTCGAGTCTTTCATGCACCTCGAGGTCGACCGCCGAACCGATCCGGCGAAGCTCGCCGAACTCGAGGCCGGGCTCGCCAGGGTGTTCGGCGATGTGCACGCAGCGGTCCTGGATTTCGGCGCGATGAAGGGGCGCATGGCCGAGGTCCTTTCCCGCCTCGACGAAGCGCGCAGCGCCCTGCCCCAGCCCGAGCTCGAGGAAGGCCGCGCGTACCTCGACTGGCTGATGAACGACCATTTCACGTTCCTCGGTTGCCGCGACTACCTGCTCGAGCGGACCGGCGGCGAGGATGTGCTGCGCATCGTGCCGGGAAGCGGCCTGGGAATCCTGCGCGAGCGCGGCGAGACCCTTTCGGTGAGCTTCGCCGGCCTGCCGCAGGAAGCGCGCAAACGCGCCCGCGTGAAGGAGCTCCTGGTGCTGATCAAGGCGAGCTCGCGCTCGACGGTGCACCGGCCGGGGCATCTGGACTACGTTGGCGTTAAGCACTTCAACGCCGCCGGCGAAGTCACCGGCGAGACCCGTTTCCTCGGCCTGTACACACATACCGTCTACGCCGAAAACGCGGCGCAGGTGCCGATTCTGCGGCGCAAGCTCGCCGCGGTGATCGAGCACGCAGGGCTGCTGCCGGCCGGACACAGCGGCAAAGCGCTCGCCTCGATCCTCGAAAGCTATCCGCGCGATGAGCTTCTGCAGATCGGCACCGAGGACCTCTACTCCCACGCGATGGCGATCCTGCAGCTCGGCGAGCGCCAGCGCTTGCGCCTGCTGGTGCGCCAGGACGCCTATTCGCGCTTCGTGTCCTGCCTCATCTTCGTGCCGCGCGAGCGCTACAACACCGAGCTGCGCATCCGCTTCCAGCAGATCCTCACCGAGGCGTTCGATGGCATCTCCTCCGAGTTCGACGTCGATCTTTCGGTTTCCGCGCTCGGCCGCATTCTGATGCGCATCGCCACCCGGCCTGGCGCGATGATCCGCGCGCCCGACGTGAAGGCGCTGGAGAAACGCCTGGTCGACGCGATGCGGCGCTGGGACGACGATCTCCATGCGGCGCTCCTCGAGCGCCACGGCGAGGAGCGCGCAAACCAGCTCTTCGGCACCTACGCCGGCGCGTTCCCGGCAAGCTACCGGGAGGAATACGCGGTGCAGGACGCGGTCGGCGACATCGACATGATCGAGGCGCTCGATCCGAAAACCGACCTCGGCATGAACCTGCACGAGAGCGCGCGCGCCGAGCCCGGCGCACTGCGGTTCAAGATCTACCGCCGCGGCAGCCGGCTGCCGCTCTCGGAAAGCCTGCCGATGCTGGAGCGGCTGGGGGTGCGGGTGCAGTTCGAGCATCCGCACAAGGTCGAGCCCGCGGGAGCAGCGCCGGTCTGGGTGGTCGACTTCGGCCTCACCCCGCCCGCCCGCGCGGTCGCGCTCGCCGAGGCGCGCGAAAGCTTCCACGAGGCCTTCTTCGGCATGTGGTCCGGCGCCGTGGAGGCGGACCCGCTCAACCGCCTGGTGCTCAGCGCCGGCCTCAAGCCCGCCGAGATCGTCGTGCTGCGCGCCTACGCACGCTACCTCAACCAGACCGGCTCGGCGCTGAGCCTCTCGTACGTCGAGCAGGCGCTCGCCGCGAATCCGGCGGTGGCTTCGCTGCTCGTTCGCCTGTTTTTCGCCAGGTTCAACCCGCAAGCCGAGCCCGGGGAAAACCAATACGCTGCGGAAATCGAAGCCGCTCTGGACGCGGTCGAGAACCTGGACGAGGACCGGATCCTGCGCAGCTTCCTCGCCGTGGTGCAGGCGACCACGCGCACCAACTACTTCCTCGAGCGGCCGTACCTCTCGTTCAAGCTCGACCCGAAGCGCGTCCCTGGCCTGCCCGAGCCGCGGCCGATGCACGAGATCTGGGTGTACTCGCCGCGCGTCGAGGCGGTGCACCTGCGCGGCGGGCCGGTGGCGCGCGGCGGAATCCGCTGGTCGGACCGCAGGGAGGATTTCCGCACCGAGGTGCTCGGCCTGATGAAGGCGCAGATGGTGAAGAACGTGGTCATTGTGCCGGTCGGCGCGAAGGGCGGCTTCGTCGTGAAGCGCGCCCCCGCCGGCAACCGCGAGGCCCTGATGAAGGAAGGCGTGGCCTGCTACCAGACCTTCCTGCGCGGCATGCTCGACATCACCGATAACCTGGTCGACGGAAAGGTCGTGCCGCCACGCGGCGTGGTGCGCCACGACGGCGACGATCCCTATCTGGTGGTTGCAGCGGACAAGGGCACCGCGACCTTCTCGGATTATGCCAACGCCATCTCCCGGGAGTACGGCTTCTGGCTGGACGACGCGTTCGCTTCCGGCGGCTCGGCCGGCTACGACCACAAGGCCATGGCCATCACCGCTCGCGGAGCCTGGGAGTCGGTGAAGCGGCATTTCCGCGAGCTCGGCATCGATACCCAGGCGAACGAGTTTACCGTCGTCGGCATCGGCGACATGTCGGGGGACGTGTTCGGCAACGGCATGCTGCGCTCGCGCAAGCTCAGGCTCGTCGCCGCGTTCGACCATCGGCACGTGTTCCTCGATCCCGCGCCCGATCCCGAAGCGAGCTTCAAGGAGCGCGAGCGGCTCTTTCGCCTGCCGCGGTCTTCTTGGGTCGACTACGACCCCAAGCTGATTTCGCAAGGCGGCGGCGTGTTCCCGCGCAGCGCCAAGTCGATTGCTGTTTCCCCGGAAGTCCAGAAAATACTGAAAGTCGAGGCGAAGAGCCTAGCGCCCAGCGAGCTGATCGGCGCGATCCTCAAGGCGCCTGTGGATCTGCTCTACAACGGCGGCATCGGCACCTACGTCAAGTCCAGCCGGCAGTCGAACGCCGAGGTGGGCGACCGCGCCAACGATGCGATCCGGGTGAACGGCGCCGATCTGCGCTGCCGGGTCGTCGCCGAGGGCGGCAACCTCGGCTTCACCCAGCTCGGGCGCGTCGAGTACGCGCTGAAGGGCGGCCGCATCAATACCGATGCCATCGACAACTCGGCCGGCGTGGACTGCTCCGACCACGAGGTCAACATCAAAATCCTGCTCAACGCTGTGGTGCGCGACGGCAGCCTCGCTCGGCCGGAGCGCGACAAGCTGCTCGCCGAAATGACCGAAGAGGTCGCGGCGCTGGTGCTGCGCGACAACTATTTCCAGACGCAGAGCCTGGCGGTGTCGGGAACGCTCGCGCCCGCGCTGCTCGACGCACAGGAGCGCTTCATCAAGAGCCTGGAGAAGGCGGGACGCCTCAACCGTGCGATCGAGTTCCTGCCGAGCGACGAGGAGCTCGCCGAGCGCCGCGCCGCCAAGCTCGGCCTTACTTCGCCCGAACGCGCGGTGCTCCTCGCCTACGCGAAGATTGCGCTCAACGACGAGCTCGTCGCCTCGGACGTTCCCGGCGATCCGTGGGTAGCGACGGCGATCGAGCGCTACTTCCCCACGCCGCTGCGCAGCCGCTACGCGGCGCCGAGCCACGCGCACCCGCTGCGGCGCGAGATTATCGCCACGCACGTCACCAACAGCATGGTGAACCGCGTCGGCAGTACTTTCGTGCACCGCATGCAGGAGGAAACCGGCGCGGCGGCGCCCGACGTGGTGCGCGCCTACCTGATCGTGCGCGAGGTGTTTGGCTTCGTCGAGCTGTGGCGCAGCATCGAGGCGCTCGATTACCAGGTCCCGGACCGCACCCAGAGCGCGATGATCATCGACGGGCTGCGCCTCATCGTGCGCGCGACGCTCTGGCTCCTGCGGCACCGCCAGCACCTCGCCGACCTTGCCCGCTCGATCGAGCATTTCAAGGCCGGCGCCGAGGGCGTCGCCGCGCTCTTCCCTCAGGTGCTGCCGCCGATGGATCAGTTCGCCTATACCTCGGCGGCGGGACGGCTGGAAAAGGACCGCGTCCCGCGCGAGCTCGCGGCGCGCGTCGCCGGCCTCGACGCGATGTTCAATGCGCTCGACGTTGTGGAGGTCGCCGACCGGCTGAAGCGCGAGGTCGCCGACGTGGCGCGGGTGCACTTCGGCCTCGCGGGCGAGCTCGACTTCCCGTGGCTGCGCGAGCGCATCGGCATCCTGCCGGCCGAGAACCACTGGCAGACGCTCGCCAAGGCCGCGCTGCGCGACGACCTCTCCGGCATGCTGCGCGCCCTCACCGCCGACGCCCTGCGCGCCGGCGACGTCGCGACCTGGAAGGCGCGCAACGCCGTGCTCCACGAGCGCCTGAAGCAGATCCTCGCCGAGCTGCGCGCGGTGGAGTCGCCCGACCTCGCCATGCTCTCGGTGGCGATGCGGGAGCTGCGCAACCTCGCCTCACGCTGAAGTCATCTGCGGTAGAATTTTTCGCGTCTTGGCTGCTCAACGATCCCGGGAGAACCGCATGAAGCGCGCAGTCTGTTTCCTCGCCACGGTAGCGTTTGCCGTACCGCTGAGCTTCAACGCCGCGGCCCAGGAAGGCACGCTGAAGAAGATCAAGGACGCCGGCAGCATCACCATCGGCCACCGCGACGCCTCGATACCGTTCTCGTACTACGACGACAAGCAGCAGCCGGTGGGCTATGCGATGGATCTCTGCGCGCGCATCGTCGACGCGGTCAAATCCGAGCTCAAGGCGCCGAAGCTCGACGTGAAGTACCAGCTCGTCACCTCCGCCAACCGCATCCCGCTGATGGCGAACGGCACCATCGACGTCGAGTGCGGCTCCACCACCAACAACCTCGATCGCCAGAAGCAGGTCGCGTTCACGATCACCCACTTCGTCACCGCGAACCGGTGGGTGGCGAAGCGCTCGGCCAAGCTGAACAAGCTCGAGGATCTAAAGGGCAAGACCATCGTCTCGACTGCGGGGACCACCAACATCAAGCAGATCACCGAGCTGAACGGGCAGAAGAGCCTGGGCATGAACATCATCTCGGCGAACGGCCATCCCGAGGCCTTCCAGATGGTGGAGACGGGGCGTGCGGTGGCGTTCGTGATGGACGACATCCTCCTCTACAGCCTCGTCGCCCAGGCGCGCAGCCCGAAGGACTACGCCATTTCGGCCGATCCGCTTTCGGTCGAGCCGTACGGCATCATGCTGCGCAGGGACGACCCGGCGTTCAAGAAGGTGGTCGACAACGCCATGATCCAGACCTACAAGTCGGGCGCGATCAATGCCATTTACGACAAGTGGTTCCAGAAGCCTGTGCCGCCACGCAACATCAATCTCAACGTGCCGATGAGCGAGCAGTTCAAGAAGGTGATCAAGAACCCGACCGATTCGGGCGATCCCAAGGACTATCAGTAGTCCGCAGCTTGAACTGAGCGGGGACCTCCGGTCCCCGTTTTCACGTCGCGCATGTTGCAAGGGGAAGCGTGAAGTACACCTGGCACTGGCAGATCCTGTTCGAAACCGAACCCGGCGGCACCGGCACGTATCTGCACTACCTGCTGGTGGGTCTGGGCTGGACACTCGCGACCGCGCTCGCCGCCTGGGTGATCGCGCTCGCCCTGGGCGTGCTGGTCGGCACGGCGCGCACCACCACCGCACGTTGGGCCGCGCGCCTGGGTAACCTGTACGTCGAGATCTTCCGCAATGTGCCGCTCATCGTGCAGATGTTCCTGTGGTTCTTCGTCGTGCCCGAGCTGTTGCCGGAGGCTGTCGGCGACTGGATCAAGCAGATGCCCCCGCCGTGGGGCTCGTACGTACCCGCGGTGCTTTGCCTCGCCATTTTCACCTCGGTGCGGGTCGCCGAGCAGGTGCGTGCCGGGATCAACTCGCTGCCGCGCGGCCAGCGCATGGCGGCGACCGCCATGGGACTCACCCAGTTCGAGGCCTACGGCTACGTGATCCTGCCGCAGGCCTTCCGCATCATCCTGCCGCCGCTCACCTCGGAGTTCATGAACATCATCAAGAACTCCTCGGTGGCGCTGACCATCGGCCTGCTCGAGCTCACGGGCCGCGCGCGCGCGATGCAGGAGTTCAGCTTCCGCGTGTTCGAGGCGTTCACCGCCGCGACGGTGATCTACCTCCTCACCAACCTCGTCGTCGTGCTCGCGATGCGCGCGCTCGAGAAAAGCGTGCGCGTGCCTGGGCTCATCGCCGCGGGCGCCGGCCCGCAGGCGGGCCACTGACCATGTTCCCGCAGGCGGGCCACTGACCGATGTTTGCCGGCTACGATTTCGAGGCGATCCAGCGCTCGCTGCCCTACCTTTTCAGGGAGGGCATGACCTTTACGCTGACCTTGACCGCGATCGCGGCGAGCGGCGGCATCGTCTTCGGCACCCTACTCGCGATGATGCGGCTCTCGGCGGTCAAGCCGGTCTCGGTGCTCGCCGGCGCCTACGTCAACCTGATGCGCTCGGTGCCGCTCGTGCTGGTGATCTTCTGGTTCTTCTTCCTCGTGCCCTACATCGGCGCCTGGATCATCGGCGCGCGCGAGCCGATCCGCGTTGGCGCGTTCCTCTCGGCGGCGATCACCTTCACCATGTTCGAGGCCGCCTACTACTGCGAGATCATGCGCGCGGGGATCCAGTCGATTGCCCGCGGCCAGGTATGGTCGGGCTACGCGCTCGGG
>JBJMWH010000251.1:0-2562 GCA_045810245.1 Burkholderiales bacterium
ACGAGAGCCAATGGGAGGGACCGAGGACGAACAAGCTGGTACTGATCGGCCGCAAGCTGGACCGCGGGCAGCTGAGAGCGCAGCTCGAAGCCTGCCTCGCGCCGGTGCACAGCGCTGTCGCCTCATGGTGAGGAGCGCCGCAAGGCGCGTCTCGAACCATGAGGGCGCGCCAGCCGATCAGAATGCTTCGCCTCACACCACGTGTTCGGACGTCACGCCGCGGCAGTCCATCTCGTATTCGAGCTCGCGCACCGGCGGCCGCGCGTAGTGCCAGGTCAGTCCCGAACGCGCCGCGCCGCGCCGCACGATCTCGTCGGCCAGGAACGGATGCAGGTCGTGGACGGTATAGACCTGCGTGGCCGTCGTGTCGGCCCAGGACAGGTCGAACGCCGCCAGCCGCCGCTCCATCTCGCCGAGAACGTAGCTGCCCTTCTCGCGCAGGGCGTCGGGGCTGGTTTCGCCGTGGCGGATGGTGCGCTCGCGGTAGCTCGCGCCGCCTTCCCGCGCCTCCGCGCTGCCGGAAATCACGAAGCTCGGCGCGGCGTCGGCGCTGGCGACGGTGAATGAAAACGCGTGGAACGAGGGCTCGGCGGGTGGATCCCCCTCGGGGCACACATTGCTGCGCGCGACCGGGTTGACCTTGCCGTCGAACAGGCCCCATTTCTGCAGCGTGACGACGTAGACCTCGTTGAAGGCGCGAAAGCCCTGCTCGGTGAACGGCGCGGGCGAGCGCAGCTCGCAGGCGCAGAACGACGTGAGCGGCCGGCCGGCTTCCTTGATGTGGCGCTCCACATGCGCGAACCCTTCCCGCAGCGGCAGCGGCTCGCGGAAGCGCACGCGCACGATCGCGTATCCCGGCGCGGCCGCGACGCCGCCCGAATATTGGAACACCGCCGGTATGAAGCGAAAGCCGCCGGCGGAAAAGTCCGCAGTACCCGCCATGTCGTTCTTCCCCCGCGCTGGCCGCAAACCTTGAACTTAGCTAGCCTTGAGTTTACTGCACGCCGAATTTGAAGTCGGCCTGTTTCACGTAATCCGGAAAGATCACCACCGGCTTGCCGCCCTGCAGCTGGAACACCGGCGGGTCGAGCGAGCTGATCTGGCCGGTGGGACCGAACTTGATGCGCCCGAAGAAGGTCACGGTGTCGAGCGCGGCGAGCGCGTCGCGCACCTTTGCCGGCTCGAGCGTGCCCGCCTTCTCGATCGCGAGCTGGAGCACCTCGCCGGCGGCCGCGGCTGAGGCCTGCGCATAATCCGGCTCGTCCTTGCTCTTTGCACTCCAGAGCTTGTTGAAGTTCTCGGTCGATCCGAACACGCCCTTGCCGTCGTAGCGTACGGCCGGATGCCACCAGGCCGCGCTCGAAATGTTCTCCGCCAGCGGGCCGACCGCGTCGATGTACTCCTTGTAGGCCGGGCCGGCGATCATGGTCACGACCGGCGCGCCCACGCCGAGATCCTTCATCTGCTTGCGGATGAGGATCAGGTCGTTGATGTAACCGGTCGCGAAGATCCAGTCGGGCCGGGCGGCGCGCATCTGCGTGATGGCCGATGCGTGGTCCATGGTGCCGATGGAATACTTCTCGAACATGACGACGTCGAGATTGCGCTTCTTCGCCGACTTCTGCATCTCCTCGCCGATCGCCAGCGGGAACAGGTCGTTGCGCGCGAGAATGGCGACGCGCTTCGCGTTGGCGTCGCGCTTGACCACGATGTCCGCGAGCGGCTCGGTCAGCGTGTCGTTGGGCGTGAACGTTCCGAACAGATACTTGTAACCCTGGTCGTAGACCTGCGCCGACGACGCCGTGGCCGCGATGGTGGGTATGCCGTACTTCTCCGACACGTTGCTGGCGGCCTTGGCGGCCCCCGACCCGAACGGCGAGAACAGGAAGTTGACCTTGTCGTCGTTGATCAGCCGCTCGGCCGCCTGCACGGCGCGCGGCGTATTGGATGCATAGTCGACATAGACGATCTCGACCTTGTAGGTCTTCCCGCCGACCGTGATGCCGCCCTTGGCATTGGCGGTCTCCGCCCACAGGTCGTAGCCCTCCTTCTGCTTGACGCCTTCAGGCGACAGCGGGCCGGTCAACGGCAGCGGCGCGCCCACGCGCACCGCATTCTGAGCGAGCGCGGCGGAGCCCAATATCAGCGCCGCCGCCAGCGAAAGCGCCGGGATGACAGCAAAAGTCTTCAATCCATGACCGCTCATGCGCACACCATGTCGTTGGGTTGCGGCGAGTTTGCCCGTAGCCGCGCTCGCCCGGCAAGGGCAAATTCGCGGCAGTGATTGACGCGCGCCGCGTTGCCGCACCTAGGCAATGACGACCCGAGTCGCCCTAATCCACGGCGCGGGCGATAGCCGCGACCGCGGCCTCGATCTCATCGGCGGTGTGGTAGCAGCCAAACCCGAAGCGGATACGCTCGCCGCGCACGTCGGTGACGATGTTCGCGCGCGCGAGCCGATCGTACAGCGCCTGCGCGCCGGAGAGCTCGAAGGTGAGGAAATGACCGCGCCCCATCCCGACCGCAATCGGCGTGACCAGCCGGGCATCGGCGAGCGGTTGG
>JBJMWH010000252.1:0-3532 GCA_045810245.1 Burkholderiales bacterium
AGGAGCCGTCGGACTACAAGGCCGAATCGGGCTAGTCCGGAATCCGCAGTCTGCCTTCCGGGTCGACTCCGATGCGAGCGTTGGATGCGGGTGCGCGCTCGATGGGCGGCAGGTGCGCGAGCGAGAGCGGAACCGCGCGCCCGTCCTTGAATTCCCGCGTCCGGGTGCGCACTACCTGCGAAGGCGGCAGCGGCTGGCCGCTCTTCAGGTGGTCCCACATCAGGTTCAGCGCCCGGGTCAAATAGACGTTGAGCGGCACATAGCGCGAGTCGAAGCCTGCAAGGCCGTTCAGCACGTCGAGATGGTGCGCATGCGTGACTTCGTAGTAGGACAGCCTCGAGCTCGGTTCGACCATTTTGTTCCGGGCGTAGTACGCGCGCGCCGCGTAATTGGGCGGGAGCACCCCATCGGCGCGCCCATCGACCATCACCGCCGGCTTGCCCCGCAGATTGCCGGTGAGGCGCGTTTCCTCGATGCCGCGCTGCACGCGGCGCGCCTGCTCGGCGGGCTCGCCTTCGAGCGGCCGTCCGCTTACTGCGTCGATGCCGGTGGCGAGCGAGCGCAGGCACAGCGCGCCGTCGAGGTTCAGATCGCGCGCGCCGGTCGAGGGCGAGACGGACAGGCGGTCTTCTTTCGCGCCTGCGGGTGACAGATTGTTGATCAGGTTGATTCCCGCGGTCGGCGGGATGCCGTTCGAGAGGGCGAACGAGTTTTCCAGCCCGCTCGCTGCGATCGGATCCCCGACGTCGACGCCCGAAGAGGTGGTTGCGGCGAAGCTGTAGCCGCAGAGATTGTCCAGCACGGAGAAGCGGCCGTAGCTGTTCGCGTAGGTGACCGCGATGCCCTGGATGACCGACAGCGTGTAATGCGAGGGCAGCACCAGGTTGGCGTCGGGAAGGATCCCGTACTCGTTGATGATGCGCTGGCTCTCGGCAGCCTGCTGCGCCAGGGTGGACGAGCGCAGCAGGCCTTTCTTCGCCAGCGAGGCGCAGCGCGCCTCGCGCAGCGGCTGCGGCACCGTGTTGAAGGGCGCAGCGCGGTTGGAGTCGGCGAGCGACGCGCAGGGCAGGTAGACATTGAGCAGTGTAGAGACATCCAGCGTCGAGCGTACATCGGCGAGCGACGCGTTGGGCTCGGACAGCGCGAGACCGTCGATCAGCCCGCGCGTGTCCTGCTCGGCGGCGGCGAGCGCGGCATAAGCGCCATTGGAGATGCTCGAGGCGATGACCAGCGTGTTCTCCGGCAGGTAACGCCCGGCGCGCCGGTCCGTGAGGCCGTTCAGCACGTGGAACGCGAACTCGATCGCGGCGAGCGTGTTGCGGCCCCAGTCTTTCTCGGGGTTGACCTGCGAATGCGCATGCTTCATCGCCACCCGGTGCGGATAGTCCCGAAGGTAGCGGGCACGCTGCTCGGCGCTGACGCGCGCAGCGAAGAGCGAATCGTCCCCGGCGCGCGCGGCGCTCGCTCGCTCGCCGGTGACCAGGTTGACCGTATCGGTGGCAAGGTCGTGGATGCCGCTGCCGGTCCCCTTGTCCGTGTAGGCCACGGCGCAGCCGCGCTTCAACCCCCACTCGCCGGAGGTCCCGATCGCGCCGTAAATGCCGCGCGAGCCGGACGAAGTGGCGGTTACGATGCAAGGGTCCTTGGGATCGAACCGCTCGGGCACCTGGACCATTAGCGTGGCGCCGTCGACGTAAGTGAGGAACTCGTCGCCTGCAATCTTGCCTTCGCCAAGGGTGTCGCGGCCGGCGAGATCGATGTTCGGCCCGTAGAGCACGCCATACCCGCCGGCGGGCGTCATGTCGGCGAGGGCCCGGTAATTCGAGTAGATGGCGCGCCGGCGCAACTCGACCGCCTTCGATTTCGTCGGATCGCTCATGGCCGGCGGTATCGTCTGGCCGAGGCCCGTCTTGCCCAGTCCGCCCGTGAGGAGATCGTCGCCTACGCCGTCGTAACGGTTATGCAGCACCTTGGCGGGCCAGATCGATGGCGGTGCCGGCTCGGCAGCGGGCGCGGCCGGAGGTACGGCAGAGGTTGCCGGTGTAGTCGAGGGCGCAGGGGCAGGACTGGTCGAGGGCGGGCGAGGCTGGGGGTTGCCGGCGCAGCCGCCGAGGCAAAGCGCGGCCACAGCCACAAGGATCCTGCGCTTCATGTTGGGCCCCTCCCTGAAATCAGTCGCCCCGCTCGCCGCGCGGCTGCGGCTTCGGCCGGCGCCCCACCGTGACGCTGGCATCGAGGTCCTTTCCGGCGCGCTTGAGCTTCATTCGCGCGGTATCGCCCGGCGCGAGCGCCGCTACGAGGTTCAGCATCGAGGTCGGGTCGGCCACCGGACGGCCCTCGACCTCGACCAGCACGTCGCCGGGCTTCATGCCCGCCTTGTCCGCGGGACCGCCGCGCAGCACGCCGGCGATGAGCGCGCCGCGCGTGGTCTGAAGCCGAAATGATTCGGCGACGGGCGGCGTGATCTCCTGCACTTCGACGCCGATCCAGCCCCGTGTCACGCTGCCGCTCTTCACGATCTGCTCGAGCACCATTCTGGCAGTCGACACCGGAATCGCGAAGCCGATTCCCATGGAGCCGCCGGACCGGGTGAAGATCGCGGTGTTGATGCCAACCAGATTGCCGCCGACGTCGATCAGCGCGCCGCCGGAGTTGCCGGGATTGATGGCGGCGTCGGTCTGGATGAAGTTCTCGAAGGTATTGATGCCGAGACCGGTGCGCCCGAGCGCCGAAACGATTCCGCCGGTGACGGTCTGGCCCACGCCGAAGGGGTTGCCGATGGCAAGCACCACATCGCCGACCTTGAGCGCATCCGAGGAGCCGAACGTGATCGCCGGGAGCTTTTCTGCGTCGACGCGCAGCACGGCGAGGTCGGTCTCCGGATCGTTGCCGACGATCTTGGCGAGCAGCTTCCTGCCGTCGTTCAGCGCGACTTCGATCTCGTCGGCCGCCTCGACCACGTGATGGTTCGTCAGTAAGTAGCCGGTGTTGCTCACGATGACGCCGGAGCCGAGGCTCGACGCGCGCTCCGGCATCTGGTCGCCGAAGAAGCGCCGGAACACCGGATCGTTGAGCAGCGGGTGGCGTGGCGCGTCCTTCGACGTGAAGATGTTTACCACCGACGGCGTGGCGCGCTGGACCGCGCCGCTGTAGGAGCCGGTGCTCGGCACCGCGGGGAGCGGTCCGGTCGCGGGCGCCTGCTGCACCACAGAAAGCTGACCCGCCGGTGCGCGTGAGGGCAGCCACTCCGGTCGGAACGTGGAAATCACGAACAGCACCGCGACCGCCACCGTCGCCGCTTGCGCAAAGATCAGCCAGACACGCACCATGGGAGGTTCGCCAGTATACGGAAAATCCTTCGAAGATTTAAGCGCTTACAGCCGAAATCGTGGACATTTGCAGGGTCCGCCGTTAGAATCGCCGACTTTCGCGCTTCCCCGCTGCAGCCTCACAACAACGCCATCTCCATGAACGATCGAGAAAAAATAGACAAGACCCGGCGCACGCTCGTAGTCGCCACCAGCGTAGCGGG
>JBJMWH010000253.1:0-25250 GCA_045810245.1 Burkholderiales bacterium
GTCGTGGCGTGCACTGGCGACGGGAGCTTCGTGCGGACCGGCGACGCCGAGGGCTTCACGCTCGACCGTGCGGCAGAGGACGAGCCGCCGGTCGCGCTGCACTTGGCGCTCGAGGCGGCGCGCGCCGCCGGGCGTCTGCCGCAGCGCCTCCTGCTGCGCGCCGTATCCGGCGCGGCGCTGCCAAACGCGCAGGGCTGGGCCGCCGCCCTGGAGCTGCCGGTGGAGCGCGGTGCGGCCTGGCGCTGGTCCCAGGCGCGGGAGCGCCCGCGCTTCGAGCTCCTGCAGGGCGAATTCGCGCCGCGCGGCACGGGCGGCGCCTGGCGCGAGGCGCTGCGGCGGCCCGCAGTCCTGGCTGCGGCGCTGGTCGCTCTGATGAGCGTGGCCATCGCCGCAGACTGGGCGCTGAAGTCGGCCGAGCGCAACCGGCTGCAGGAAGAGATGCGCGCGCTCTATCGTCAGAGCTTCGGCGAAACCGCCGTGCTGGTCGATCCACCCCTGCAGATGAGCCGGGCGCTCACGGAGCTGCGCGTGGCGGCGGGCCAGGGCAGCGCGTCGGATTTCGTTGCGCTCGTCAACGCCGTGGCGGATTCCATGCCCGAGCCGGGCGCGCAACGCGTCGAGGCGATCGACTACGAGAACGGACGGCTCTCGCTCTCGCTTCGTGCGCGCGAGCCGAGCAAAGCCGCGGCGCTCGCAGCGCAGCTGCGCGCCAGGGCGAGCGCCCCCGGCCTGGAGATTCGCGTCGATGAGGGCGCCGGCGGCGCCCTGCGGCTGATCGCCGCCGTGCCGGGGTCGAGATGAATCCGAAGCGCCTGCGCGAATTGTGGAGCGAGCGAGCACCGCGTGAGCGCACGCTGCTCGCCAGCGGCGCCCTCGCCGTCGCGTTAGTGGCGTTGTACGTCTTCTTGTGGCAGCCGGGTCTCGCGGCCAGTCAGCGGCTCGGGGCTACGCTGCCGAAACTGCGGGCCCAGGTGGAGCTCATGCGCGCGCAGCAGTCCGAGATCGCAGCGCTGCGCAAGAGCACGGGCACTGGCGCGCAGGGCGGCGACTTGAGAATAGTGCTGCAGTCGTCGGTGGCCCGCGCGCCTTTCGGCAAGTCGGTGCAGCGGATCGATGCCGCTTCGGGCGATCGTGCCACCGTGCTGGTCGCGTCCGCCGACTTCGACGAGTGGCTGCGCTGGGTCGCCGAAGCGCAGCGAGAAGCCGGTGCGCGCCTGGAAAGGTGCCGCATCAGCGCGCTGGACACGCCGGGCCTCGTGCGCGCCGAGGCGACCTTTGCCGCCCTCGGGGCGGCCGCCAAGCGATGACCGCTCGCCGGCTCGTTCTGTATGCGGCGTGGGGGTTGATTGCGTACGTCGTCATCTTCCTGGCGCTTGCGCCGGCCGCTTGGCTCGCGCAGAGCGTCGAGCGGGCATCGCAGCAGCGCGTCGAGCTGCGCGACGCGGCGGGTTCGGCCTGGTCGGGCAGCGGGCGGCTCTATGCGCATTTGCGCGGCGGCGAATTCCTGGACCTCGGCTCGGTGCGCTGGAGGAGTGCGCCTGCGGCGCTGCTACGCGGCAAGCTCGCTGCCGACATGACGCTCAACGAGAGCCCGAAGCCGATCCGGGTCGAGCTCTCGCCCGGCGCCGTGGCGCTGAAGGACTTCACGCTCGAGGTGCCTGGAAAGGCGCTCGGGACGCTCGCGCCGCCGCTCGAGATCCTCGGTCCCGGCGGACGCGTGCGCATCCAGTCCGACGATCTGCGCCTGGAGGGCGACGCGGTCCTCGGCCTTGCGACGATCGAGTGGCGCGACATCCGCCTGGCGCGCGCTTCCGGCGTCGAGCTCGGCTCTCAGGTCGCCCGGCTGCGCGGCGCCGGGAGCCGCGTCGACATCGAGCTCGGCACGCTCGACGGGCCGCTGCGCGTCGCGGGCGGCGGCACCTGGTCGCCGCGCGGCGGGCTCGTGCTCTCGGGCACCGCCGAGCCGCGGCCCGAAGCCGCCGCAACGCTGGTGCCGTTCCTGCGCGGGGTGTGCCCCGAGTTCCGCGACCAGCGCTGCATCTTCCAGATCAAGTACTAAAAAAATCGGGGCCAGCTTGCGCTGGCCCCGATTGGATAATGCTCGCCGGCCGGGCTCCCCTAGCCCGAGGAGGAGGAGGAGGCTTCGGATTCGCCCGGACGGCGAGGCAAGCCTTGAGGACGGCGAGCCAAGCCTTTAAGCAGCTTGGATTGTTCTGCTGAACGCCCTTCGCGCGCGCGTCAATCCTTTGACGGCTGCATCGATGCGCAGTTCCCAGCGTTCCGCCGCCGCGATGTCAGCGGCGTAGCGGGAGCGCACGGAAGCCGGCAGTGAAGCGAGGGCACTCTTCCAGAAAGGAGTCATGATTTCGTTACGCATGGCGTACCACCTTTGCAATAAGGGCCGAGCGCACACGCTCATACAGCGAGCTGACGAGCGAGCGGAAAAGCGCCGCGACGTGCATGGAGCGCTCGCGCCGGGCGCGCTTTTCCAGCGCGTACAATTCCTCGGCCGTGGGGAGTTGGAACAGGGCCTTTTTCATGCACTGGAAGATAAGGCCGCCGCCGGCAACAAACAAACGATCGTTCTTCAACTCAGGCATAAGAAAAACTCATCCATAGCGTGATTTATCGCCTACCGCCCCTGAATGCATTACGCGTGTTCGAGGCCGCCGCGCGCCATCTGTCGTTCAAGGAGGCGGCGAACGAGCTCTCGATCACGCAGGCGGCGGTGAGCCACCAGATCAAGAGCCTGGAGGAATATCTCGGCGTGGAGTTGTTCCGCCGCGCCGGCCGGCGCGTACAGCTGACCGAGGCGGCGCGCGCCTGTCTGCCGCGGCTGCGCGAGGGCTTCGATTCGCTCGCCGCGGCTGTGGAGATGATCCGCGAGCGCGCCGCCGAAGCCGACCTTCTCATCACCGCGCCGCCGGTGTTCACGGCGCGCTGGCTGATGCCGCGGCTCGCCGCCTTCGCCAAGCGCGAGCCGAAGATCGAGCTGCGCGTGTTCGCTTCCAGCAAGATGGTCGACGCCGGCGCGCTCGATTCACCGACGCTGGTGAGCGGGCTCGACCTGCGCGAGGACGCTTCGGGTGTCGAGATCCACCTCGGCAGCGGCCACTACCCGGGCTATCGCGCCGACCGTCTCTTCGGCGTTTCGATGACCGCAGTGGCCAGCCCGGAGCTGGTGAAGGGCACTCCGCCGCTGCGCGAGCCCGCCGACCTCGCGCACCACGTTCTCCTGCACGACGACGCCATGGAGCTCGTCGCCGGTGGCAACGCCTGGCAGCGCTGGCTCGAGAACGCGGGTGTCGGGGAGCGGGTCGACGCGAGCCGCGGGCCGCGCTTTTCCTCCAACATCCTTTCGCTCGAGGCGGCCTCGCAGAAGCTCGGCGTGGCGCTCGCGCTCAAGCCCCTGGTCGATGCGGACCTCGCGTCAAACAGGCTATGCGCGCCGTTCGGCATCGAAATGAAGCCCCAATCGGCCTATTACCTCGTCTGCCCCGAGGTCATTGCCGAACGGCCTGCGGTGAGCGCGTTCAGGAAGTGGCTGCTCGAGCAGGTATAATCAGGGTCCCCCCGAGGTTCCGGACCCCGAAGTTCAACAGCTGCAGTCCAATGCGCTCCCCGGGAGCGCCAGAGGTTATTTTGGCCAAGGAAGAAATGCTGGAAATGGACGGCACCGTCCAGGAAGTGCTGCCGAACACGCAATTTCGCGTCGAGCTCGAGAACGGCGCGAGCGTGCTCGCCTACGCCGGCGGACGCGTGCGCCAGCATCGCATCCGCATCCTCGCCGGCGATCGCGTGCGGCTCGAGATCTCGCCTTACGACATCACCCGCGGGCGCATCAACTACCGGCACAAGGACGAGCGTGCGCCGGTGTACAACCCGCAGCGCAAGCCGGTTTACAGGAAGAGGTAAGAAGCTCGGGCGCTGACCCGATTTTCCGTTTCAACTGCCATAAACGGCTGAAAACGGGCGTATTTCTTGCGTCGGGCTTGATTCCGCTCCCGACCGCCGCCACTTACCGCCCGTGAGATCCCGAGATTTTTCCAGTTGGATGTGGGGCGAGGCGCTCTCGCTCCTCGAACAGGCCGATCGCCTGCAGCGCCAGTTCTTCCGCGTCGCCGGAGCGGAATCCGCGCACACATGGGAGCCGCCGGTCGACGTCGTCGAGTCCGCCGATCGGCTCGACGTGCATATCGCGCTGCCCGGCGTTTCGGCGGAGTCGATCACGATCGCGCTCGAGCCCGGCGCGGTCGTAGTGTCGGCGCTGCGGCCATTCCCGTGCCGCGAGACCGGTTCTCACATCCACCGCCTCGAGATCCCGTACGGGCGCTTCGAGCGGCGCCTCGCATTGCCTCCTCAGGTCCCGATCGAGCTTGCGGCCAAGCAACTCGCCGACGGCGTGCTCACCCTCTCGTTCCGCAGGAAGGAAGGCGCATGAACACCAAAGTGCTCTCCAACGAAAACCAGGACCGGCCGAGCGCCGCGGGCGCGGCGGCCGGGAGCGCAATGGCGTCGAAGCCTCTGCCTGCGGACGCGCTCATCGTGATTCCGATGCGCAACACCGTGCTCTTTCCGGGCGTGATTACTCCCATTACCGTCGGGCGCGCGAGCTCGGTCGCGGCCGCGCAGGAGGCGGTGCGCAGCGAACGCAAGGTCGGCTTCGTCCTCCAACGCGACCCGCAGCGCAACGACGTCCGGCCCGAGGACCTCTACTGGGTGGGCACCGCCGGGCAGGTGGTGCGCTACATCACAGGCGCCGAAGGCACGCACCACCTGGTGGTGCAAGGCCTCTCGCGCTTCCGCGTGCTCGAATTTCTCGAGGGCTGGCCGTTCATGGTGGCGCGGGTCGAGATGGTCAAGCAGGACGAGAGCACCTCGTCCGAGATCGAGGCGCGCCTTCTCCAGCTCAAGCAGCAGGCGGTCGAGGCAATCCAGCTCCTGCCGAACGCGCCCGAGGAGCTCGCGGTCGTGGTGCAGCAGGTGAGCTCGCCGGGACTGCTTTGCGACATGGTCGCGAACCTCCTCGACGTGAAGAACGAGGACAAGCAGGACCTGCTCGAGACCTTCGACCTGAAGCGGCGACTCGACAAGGTGCTCGAGCTCCTGTCCGAGCGGGTCGGGGTGCTGCGCATCTCCAAGGAGATCGGCGAGAAGACCAAGAAGCAGTTCGACGAGCGGCAAAGGGAGCACGTGCTGCGCGAGCAGATGCGCCAGATCCAGAAGGAGCTCGGCGAAGGCGACGATACCGCCGCCGAGATCGAGGAGCTGAAGACAGCGATCGACGCCGCCGGCATGCCGGAGGACGTCCACAAGCACGCCGTCAAGGAGTTGAAGCGCCTGCAGCGCATGGGTGAGGGCAGCGCCGAGGGCTCGATGCTGCGCACCTACCTCGAGTGGCTTGCGGAATTGCCCTGGAAGAACGAAGAAGCGAAGCCCATCGACATCTCCGAAGCCCGCAAGGTCCTCGATGAAGACCACTTCGGGCTGGATAAGATCAAGCGCCGCATCCTCGAGCATCTCGCGGTGAGGAAGCTGAACCCCTCGGGCAGAAGCCCGATCCTGTGCTTCGTCGGCCCTCCCGGCGTGGGCAAGACTTCGCTCGGCCAGTCGATCGCACGCGCGACCGGGCGCAAGTTCCAGCGCATCGCACTCGGCGGCGTGCACGACGAGGCCGAAATCCGCGGGCACCGGCGCACCTACATCGGCGCGCTGCCAGGCAGCGTGATCCAGGCCATCCGCCGCGCCGAGTCGAAGAACACGGTGTTGATGTTCGACGAGATCGACAAGCTTGGGCAGGGCGGCTTCCACGGCGACCCCTCCAGCGCCTTGCTCGAAGTACTGGACCCGGAGCAGAACTCGCACTTCCGCGACAATTACCTGGCGGTGGACTTCGACCTTTCGAAGGTCATGTTCATCACCACCGCAAACGTGCTCGACACCATCCCGGGTCCGCTGCGCGACCGCATGGAAATCATCCAGCTGCCGGGCTACACCGAAGAGGAAAAGCTCGAGATCGCGAAGCGCTATCTCGTGAGGCGGCAGATTGAGGCCAACGGCCTGAAGAGCGCGGATCCGGCGGTCGAGAACGTGAAGATCACGGACCAAGCGCTGCGTTCCATCATCCAGGACTACACGCGCGAGGCGGGTGTGCGCAATCTCGAGCGCGACATCGGCGCCGTGCTCAGGTCCGCAGCCATGAAGATGGCAGAAGGTTTTTCAGGCAAGCTGGAAATCCAATCCGAGGATTTGCATGCGGTTCTCGGCCCGCGGCGCTTCGAGAACGAGGTGGCGCAACGCACCGCCGTGCCCGGCGTGGCGACCGGACTCGCCTGGACGCCGGTCGGGGGCGACATCCTGTTCATCGAGGCCTCCAAGGTGCCCGGCAGCGGGAAGCTGATCCTCACCGGCCAGCTCGGCGAGGTCATGAAGGAGTCGGCGACCGCGGCGCTCACGCTTGTCCGCAATTTCCTGGACGACCCGTTCGACAAGACCGATGTGCATATCCACGTTCCGGCGGGCGCGACGCCCAAGGACGGTCCGAGCGCCGGCGTGGCGATGTTTCTCGCCCTGGTATCGCTCCTCACCGGCGTCCCCGTGCGCTCGGACGTGGCGATGACCGGTGAAATCTCGCTCCGCGGCCTCGTGCTTCCGATCGGCGGCGTGAAAGAGAAGACCCTTGCGGCGCTGCGCGCAGGTATCCGCACGGTCATGCTGCCCAAGCGCAACGAAAAAGACCTTGAGGATGTGCCGGCGGAGGCGCGCAAGAAGCTCGAGTTCGTGCTCCTCGAGCGCGTCGAGGACGCCGTAAAAACAGCGATCGGCGAGCTGCCGCGGGTCGAGCGCCGCGCGGCGTAGCCGGGGGCCAGCCCCGGGTTCTTCAGCCGGTTTTCACCGGCCGGGTCTGAATCCGATTTTCGACAGTGTCGAGCAGGCGGATGACGGCCCGCTTTCTCGCTTCCCGCGGGGAGAGCAGCCACTGGCCGGCCTGGGAGACATGGATCCAGAGCGGCGGACTGCGGAAGCCACGGCCATCCAGCGACCGGTCCTTCGAAACCTTGGCCATTCGCAAAGAAGCGTACGCGAACCGCGGCGAGAAATCATCTCGCGCCGCGGCATCGATTCAAGTCCTTGCTCCTGCTCGTGTTTCGGCGGCGCCAGCGATGTCAGGCGAGCCCGATGCCTGTCACTCGCCGCGGCGACGCGGTGTCGACGCCGGTCCGCATTCGATTCCACCGATCGCGACAGGATAAAGGCGCGCTCGGCGATAGTGTCGTGCGCCGTCCCGATCGACAATGCTGGCGGCGAGAACTTGCAGGTAGAAAAAAAGAGGGCACGACCGCTAGTCGTGCCCTCTCGTGAAGCTCAAGCGGCGATCAAACTGCGACTACACCTTGTTTGGCCCTACCGTGGACCGGTCCCTCGGACTGCCTCGTGGATCGGTCTCTCGTGCCGGGGCTGATAACAGCGTGCTGGCCACCCGTTCGTCGCTGTGTAGACTGCGATCTACACAGGTAGGGATCATGCGTCATTTCGATCCTACACGTCTATAAGCAGGCATAGTCCGGTCGGACTAGGACGGCGGCGCCGAGCGGCTGCTAGAACGCCATCTTGATGCCGAGCGAGCGGTTTTGCTGGACCACCCCGAGCTCCACCGTCAACACGCCGGCGAGGAACATCTGGCGCCAATCGCTCGGCAACGCATGCGCCAACGCGACCGTGCCGACGATGGCGCCGACGAAGTAGGCGTCGACCTTTCCGACGGCGGGCGAAGGCCCGAGGATCGGATTCTGCTCGGAGAAGCGGTTCGGGTTCTTCGCGATGTGACGCGTCTGGCCCCAGTCGACGGCGAGGGCGGCCACGGCCGCGCCGGCGAGCGCGTAATCGGTTTTTTCCCATGGGCCGCCGGCGTGGCAGAGCGAGGGGAACAGGACAAAAACCAGAAGCAGAAGCGCGGCTCGCGCGGTGCCGGGCCGCCGACGGGTCGCTGCGACAGGGTGGTTGTCCATGGCGAGCGATTGGACCGCATCGGCGCCGCGCGCGGGGTTAGGATCTGTGAGGCTGCCGAGTCAAAGTGGTCGTCTGCCCGCCAAAGCCGACCCGCACTAAAACTCTTTGACGCGCGCGGGGTCGCTCGTCAATCCCTGTCAGGGACCTCGGCGAGGTTTTCCAGCCAGGCGGTGGCGTTGCCGTCCGACGGCGCGCGCCAGTCGCCGCGCGGCGAGAGCGAGCCTCCGGATCCGACCTTCGGCGAATTCGGCACGGCGCTGCGCTTGAACTGGCTCGTTTCCAGGAAGCGCTTCAAGAAGACGCCCAGCCACTTCTTGACTTCGCGCAGCTTGTACTTGCCGCGCCAGGCGTGCCAGGCGAGGAAGGCGATCTTGGTCGGCGCATAACCGAAGCGCAGTACATAGTAGAGGTTGAAGTCCTGCAGCTCGTAGGGGCCGACCACGCTCTCGGTCGCCTGATTGCCTGGAACAAGCTCGGGACTGATCTCGGTCTCGAGCACCCGCCGCAGCGCACGCTTGACGTCGGGGCCCAACTCGTCGGATTCGGCCACCCAGGCGACCAGAAATTTGATCAACGTCTTCGGTACGCTGCCGTTCGGATTGTAGTGCGACATATGGTCGCCGACCCCGTAGGTGGACCAGCCGAGCGCGAGCTCGGAGAGGTCGCCCGTGCCGACCACCATGCCGCCGTGCTGGTTGGCGAGGCGGAAAAGATGGCTGGTGCGCTCCCCCGCCTGCACGTTCTCGAACGCGATGTCGTAGACCTTGCGGCCCTTCGCGTAGGGATGGCCGATGTCCTTCAGCATCTGCATGCACGAGGGCCGGATGTCGATCTCCTCGGCGCTGCAGCCGATCGCACGCATCAGCTGCCACGCCTGGTTCTTGGTACGGCTCGAGGTGGCGAAGCCCGGCATGGTGTAGGCCAGGATGTTCTTTCTGGGGAGCTTCAGATGGTCCATCACGCGCGCGCATACGAGAAGTGCGTGCGTCGAGTCCAGGCCGCCCGATACGCCGATCAGCAGCCTCTTGCCGCCCGTGGCCCGCATGCGGGTGGCGAGCCCGTTCACCTGGATGCGGAACACTTCCTCGCAGCGCGCGTCGCGCGTCTTCGGGTCGCCGGGAACATAGGGCAGCGGGTCGACCTTGCGAATGAGATTGAGGCGTCCCGCCGGTGCCGGCAGCGAAAATTCGATGCTCCGGAAGCGGCGCACGTCCTCGTGGTGGCGCAGCGCCGCGGCGCCGAAGGTGTTCTGGCGCATGCGGTCGGCGGCCAGGCGCCCGAGGTCGATGTCGGCGGCGGCGAGCTGAGGCGTGTCGGCGAAGCGCTTCGACTCGGCGACCAGCGTGCCGTTCTCGTAGATGAGCGCATGGCCGTCCCAGGCGAGGTCGGTGGTCGATTCGCCCATGCCGGCCGCGCTGTAGAGGTAGGCGGCGAGGCAGCGCGCCGACTGGTTGCCGACCAGCTGGCGGCGGTAGCCTTCCTTGCCGATCACGATATTCGAGGCCGAGAGGTTGGCCACCACCGTCGCGCCTGCGAGCGTGGCGAAGGAGGACGGCGGCGTAGGCACCCACAGGTCCTCGCAGATCTCGACGTGCAGAGCGAAGGCGGCCTGTTCGGCGATGCGGAAGATGAGCCCCGTGCCGAACGCGGTCGACTGGCCGGCAAGCCGGATCTCGGCGCACGAGGTGGCATCGCCGGGCGTGAAGTAGCGCGCTTCGTAGAACTCGCGGTAATTCGGCAGGTAAATCTTAGGCACCACGCCCACCAGGCGGCCGCGGCACAGGAGCGCCGCGCAGTTGTAGAGCAGGCCGTTCACCGCCACCGGCAGTCCCACGAGCGCCGCGATCGGCAGCCGGCGCGTGCGTTCGATCAGCCGCCCGAGCGCCTCCTCGGCTGCGTCGATGAGCGCGCGCTGGTGGAAAAGATCGTCGCAGGTGTACGCGGTGAGGCCGAGCTCCGGGAACACGACCAGCGCGGTTTTCTCGGCGGCAGCCTGCTCGATCAGCTCGAGCGTCGCTTCGGCGTTGTGCCGTGGATCGCCGATGCGCACGATCGGCGTCGCCACCGCCACGCGCGTGAAACCGTGGCGGTACAGGTTGAAGAAGTCCTTCACTCGCGCATTCTAGCGCACCTGTTATATGGTACTCTAAACCATATAATGATCCGCGAGACCGTGCTGATCGCCGACACCATCCTGACGATCGAGCTGCATGACGACTCGACTTACATGCTGCGCTACGGCGATCTCGTCGAGTACTCGAACGGCCGCCGGCGCGTGCGCGGCAGGGCCATGCCGTACGCGTTCAGGTCGGTCGAGCAGCTGCGCTACGACTTCGAGCAGGACGTGCGCGCCGCGGGAGGCACGCTTGCCTAGGCAGGCCCGCCTGCCCAGGCAGGTCCTCGAAATCCGCGTCGGCCCGGCCGGCGATGCGCTCGACCGCTTCGAGGCGGCCTGGAACCGCCGCGCGGAGGGGCGGCCGCTGCGGACGCTGAGCGTGCTCACGCTCCCCAGCCTGCCGCAGCTCGTGCAGGCCCTGTCGCCCGCGCGCTGGGCGCTGCTCGCGGCGTTGCGCGCCTCGGGGCCCCTCTCGATCTATGAGCTGGCCAAGCGGTCGCGGCGCAACTACAAGAATGTGCATACGGATGTGACGCAGTTGGCCGCCCTGGGCGTCATCGCGCGCACAAGTGACAACCGCGTCCTAGTTCCTTGGGAGGTGTTGCGCGCAGAATGGTGCCTCTAGCTGTCAAAAAGAAAGCGTAGGGTGGCATCATGAACGCACGCGCCGACCTGCAGGCCATGAGCCCCGTCAACCTTCAGCACTACTGGATGCCCTTCACCGACAACCGGCGATTCAAGGCCAAGCCGCGCCTCATCGCCGCGGCAAAGGACATGTACTTCACGACGCTCGAAGGAAAGCAGGTGCTCGACGGCCTGGCGACCCTTTGGTGCGTCAACGCGGGGCACGGCAGGCCGCGCGTCGTCGAGGCGATCAGGCGACAGGCGGGGGAGCTCGACTTTGCGTCGTCGTTCGCGCTCGGCCATCCGCTGCCTTTCCGGCTCGCCGAGCGGATCGCCGCCATCGCGCCGCAGGGCATGCAGCAGGTTTTCTTCACCAACTCGGGCTCCGAGGCGGTCGACACCGCGCTCAAGATCGCGGTCGCCTACCATCGGCTGCGGGGCCAGGGCACGCGTACACGCTTCATCGGCCGCGAGCGCTCGTATCACGGCGTCAACATCGGCGGCATGTCGGTCGGCGGCGTGGCGGCGAACCGCAAGGCCTACAGCGGCATGCTGATGCCGGGCGTGGACCACATTCGCCACACGCACGATCCTTCCAGGAACGCATTTTCGCGGGGACAACCCGGTCTCGGCGCGGAGCTCGCCGACGAGCTCGAGAATCGCATCATCCCGCTGCACGACGCCTCGAATATCGCCGCGCTGATCGTCGACCCGGTGGCGGCGTCGGGCGGCGTGCTGGTGCCCCCGAAGGGCTACCTCGAGCGGCTGCGCGACATCTGCACGCGCCACGGCATCCTGCTCATCTTCGATGAGGTCATCACCGGCTGGGGCCGCCTGGGCGCGACCTTCGCCGCGCAGCACTTCGGCGTCAAGCCCGATCTCATCACCTTCGCGAAGGGCATCACCTCGGGAGCGGTGCCGCTCGGCGGCGTGCTGGTGCGCGACAGCATCTACCAGACCTTCATGGGCTCGCAGAGCGCGGGCATGGAGTTCTTCCACGGCTACACCTACTCCGGGCACCCGCTCGCCTGCGCCGCTGCGCTGGGCGCCCTCGACACCTACGAGGAAGAGAATCTGTTCCAGGCGCCCCAGGCGAAGTACTTCGAGGACGGCGTGCATTCGCTAAAAGCGCTGCCGAATGTCGTCGACTGCCGCAACCTCGGCCTCATCGGCGCGGTGGAGCTCGCCCCGCGCCCCGGCGGCGTCGGCGAGCGCGGCTACGAGGTTTTCGAGAAGTGCTGGGACCGCGGCGTGTTCGTGCGTCCCGTGGGTGACTCGGTCGCCTTCTGCCCGCCGCTCATCGCGCAGAAGAAGCACCTCGACGAGATGTTCGGCACCGTCGCTGAGGTCCTCAAAACCGTAGCTTAGGGATTAGGTGTTCGGCTTATTTTTCATAACCAGCCTGCCTTCCGGAAACGGGTGAAGAGGAAGGCGTCGATCCCCGCCATCAGCGCGATCGAGACGGGATAGCCCAGGGTCCAGTCGAGCTCGGGCATGTGCCTGAAGTTCATGCCGTAGACCCCGGCGATCATGGTCGGAACCGCCACCAGGGCGCCGTAGGCGGCGAGGCGCTTGGTGATCTCGCCGTGCTGCTGGTTCACCATGGCCAGGGCGACCTGGATCGCGGTATTCACCGTGTCGCGCGCGGCGTCGATCGACTGGTTGATGCGGACGAGGTGGTCGGAGACGTCACGGAAATATTCCCCGAGGCCCGCGCACACTTGCGGGACGCGGCCGCCGTAGAGCTTCCCCGTGGTCTCGAGAAGCGGTGCGGCCGCATGCTTCAGGGTGGTCAGCTGCTGCTTGACGTAGTAGAGCGCCTCGATGTTCTCTCGCGGCGAGGCCCCGCCGAAGAGCCGCTCCTCGATCCTTTCGAGCTGCATCTCGACCGCGTCGAGCACCGGGAAGTAGCGGTCCACCACCGCGTCCATGAGCGCATAGAGCACATAGCCGGCGCCGTAGCGCAGGAGGTCGGGCTCACGCTCAACGCGCGTGCGCACCTCCTGGAAGCCGCGCTCGGTGCGGCTGCGGACCGAAAGCACGAAGTTACGGCCCACGAAGATGTTGACCTCGCCGACGCTGAGCTCATCGCCGCCGACCTCGACGGTGTGCAGGACCACGAAGAGCTGGTCGCCGTACTCGTCGGTCTTCGGCCGCTGGTGGCCGTGGCGGGCGTCCTCGACCGCGAGGGGGTGCAGGTCGAACTCCTGGCGCATCTGCTCGAGCTCGGCCTCGGTGGCGTCCTTGAGCGCCACCCAGACGAAGCAGCCCGGCCGCGCGAGGTAGCTGTGGATCTCGCGAAAGTCGATGTCGGCGAGCTTGCGGCCCTCCTGGTAGACGACGCAGTTGACGAGCATGGATGGGCCGGATAAATCGGGTCAGATCAACTTTTCCGCGCCGCATGTTACCCCCGTTACAATCGCGGGCTCCGGAAAAGTTGATCTGACCCCATTTATGCCCGACATCAGCAAACGCGCCGCCAGCCTCGGAACCGAAAACGCCTTTGTCGTGCTCGCTGAAGTGAACGCGCTCGCGCGCCAAGGCCGCGACATCATCAGCTTCTGCATCGGCCAGCCGGACTTCCCCGCTCCCGAGAACGTCCAGCAGGCGGCGATCCGCGCCGTCAAGGGTGGCAAGCACGGCTATACGCCCTCGGCCGGCATCGACGAGCTGCGCGAGGCGGCCGCCCGGTACATGGCCGCCCAGCGCGGCGGCCTGCCGATCCGTCCCGAGGACGTGGTGGTCGGCGCAGGCGCGAAGCCCTTCATCGCTTACGCCATCCTTTCAACCACCGACTACGGCGCCGGCGACGAGGTGATCTACCCGAACCCCGGCTTTCCGATCTACGAGTCGCAGATCCTGGCGCACGGCGCACGGCCGGTCCCGATCCATCTGCACGAAGCGCGCGGCTTCTCGTTCGATCCGGCCGAGCTCGAGCGGCTCATCACGCCGCGGACGAGGCTCCTCATCCTCAACTACCCGCATAACCCGACCGGCGGCCTGCTCTCCCGCAAGGAGCTCGAGGAGATCGCCGCCGTTCTGAAGAAGCATCCGCAAATCTGGGTGTACGCCGACGAGATCTACTCGCGCCTGGCGTATTCGGGCCAGTTCTTCTCGATCGCGCAGGTTGCGGGGATGTACGAGCGCACGATCATCTCCGACGGCGCCTCGAAGACCTGGGCGATGACCGGCTGGCGCATCGGGTTCACCTCCAATCCGGCGCTTGCGCCCGTCTTCACCCGCTGGATCACCAACACCGACTCCTGCGCCTCGCAGATCAGCCAGTGGGCGGCGCTCGAGGCGATCAACGGGCCGCAGGATGCCGCCGCGGCCATGAAGAAGAGCTTCGAGGAGCGGCGCGATCTCATCGTCGGGCTGCTCGACCAGGTGCCGGGCGTGAAGTGCCAGAAGCCCGGCGGGGCGTTCTATGTCTGGCCAAACGTCACCGAGGCCTGCCGCCTGGTCGGCGCGCAGGACTCGGAGGAGTTCAGGAAGCGCCTGCTGAACGAGGCGGGCGTGGCGCTGCTCGCCGACATCCACTTCGGCTCGCGCGTCCCGGGCGAAGGCCAGCACGTGCGGTTCTCCTATGCGGCCTCCAGGCAGGCGATCGAGGCCGGTGTCGGCCGGATGGCCGAATTCATTCGGAAAAACACGAAGAAAGCCGCATGACCATCTGGAAGCCGTCGGCGACCGTGGCGGCGGTCGTCGAGCACGACGGCCGTTTCCTGCTCGTCGAGGAGCGCGTCGAAGGCAGGCTGGTGCTGAACCAGCCCGCCGGCCACCTCGATCCGGGCGAGTCGCTGATCGCCGCGTGCCGGCGCGAAGTGCTCGAGGAAACGGCGCACCGGTTCGAGCCGAGCGCGCTCGTCGGCATCTATCGCTGGCACTATGCGGCGCGGGACGTGACGTTCCTGCGATTCTGCTTTCGCGGGCGCATCGAGGGCGTCGACGAGCGGCCGCTCGACCGCGAGATCGTCGCGCTGCACTGGCTCTCGCGCGACGAGCTCCTCGCGCGGCGCGCGCAGCACCGCTCGCCGCTCGTGCAGCGCTGCGTCGACGACTATCTCGCGGGGCGCAGCTTTCCGCTCGAGACCTTCTCCGCGGAATATGCCTGAGCGGGTCGTCGTCGGCATGTCGGGCGGCGTTGACTCCTCGGTCGCCGCGCTGCTTCTCAAGCGCGCCGGCTGGGACGTGGTCGGCCTTTTCATGAAGAACTGGGAAGACGATGACGACGACGAATATTGTTCGACCCGGCAGGACCTGATCGACGCGGCCGCCGCCGCCGACGTCATCGGCATCGACCTCGAGGCGGTGAACTTCTCCGCCGAGTACAAGGACCGGGTGTTCGCCGAGTTCCTCCGCGAGTATTCGGCCGGCCGCACCCCCAATCCGGACGTGCTGTGCAACGCCGAGATCAAGTTCAGGGCCTTCCTCGACCACGCCATGCGCCTCGGCGCTTCGAAGATGGCCACCGGGCACTACGCCCGAGTGCAAAAAACAAGCGGCAACTTTGAGTTGCTTCGAGGGGTGGATGCGGGCAAAGACCAAAGCTATTTCCTGCACCGCCTGAGCCAGGAGCAGCTCTCGCGCGTGCTGTTCCCGCTCGGCGAGCTGGAGAAGTCGGAGGTGCGGCACCTGGCGCTCGAGGCGGGCCTGCCCAACCACGCCAAGAAGGACTCGACCGGCATCTGCTTCATCGGCGAGCGGCCGTTCCGGGAATTCCTGAACCGCTACCTGCCGAAGGCCCCGGGGCCGATCAAGACCCCGGAAGGCCGGGTGGTCGGCGAGCACATCGGGCTCGCCTTCTACACCATCGGGCAGAGGAAGGGCATCGGCATCGGCGGCATGGCGAAGCTGAAAGGGGAAGCGTGGTACGTCGCCGACAAGCGGCTCGGGTCGAACGAGCTCATCGTGGTGCAGGGCCACGATCATCCGTTGCTCCTCAAGAAGCAATTGAAGGCGCAAGACGCGGCCTGGGTGTCCGGCCGAGCGCCGAGTGAAGACAGCCTTTCGGCGAAGACTCGCTACCGCCAGGCCGACGCGGCGTGCCGGCTCGGGCGGGTGCTGGAGAGCGAGATCCGGGTGGAATTCGATGCGCCGCAGTGGGCCATCACGCCCGGGCAATCCGTGGTGCTCTACGAGGGCGAAGTGTGCCTGGGCGGCGGCATCATCACCTAGCATGCCCAGGACGTTCTTCGACCGGGCGGGCGGGAAGGTTCGCCTTGAAGAGATCTCGGCGGAGCCGCCGAAGGGAATGACGCGCGAGGGGGCAGAACCTCGCCTGGCGGCGCTCGGCGAGGAGCTCTTCGAGCTGCAGGACGAGATGTTCGCCTCGAAGGCGAGCAGTGCGCTGGTGGTGCTCCAGGGCCGCGACACCGCGGGCAAGGACGGGACCATCAAGCACGTCGCCGGCTATCTCAATCCGCGCGGACTCAGCGTAGTCTCGTTCGGCGTGCCGACCGCGGAAGAGCGCGAGCACGATTTCCTGTGGCGCGTGCACCGCCACACGCCGCGCCTGGGCGAGTTCGCCATTTTCAATCGCTCGCATTACGAGGACGTGCTGGTCGTGCGCGTCCATGGCCTGGTGCCGAAGGAGCTGTGGAAGGCACGCTACGACCACATCGTCGACTTCGAAGCGCTACTCGCCCAGCACGACACCCTCGTGCTGAAGTATTTCCTGCACATCACGAAGCATGAGCAGAAGGAGCGGCTGCTCGAGCGCGAAAAGGATCCGGCGAGCGCCTGGAAGCTCAATCCCAACGATTGGAAGGAGCGCGACTACTGGGACGAGTACACCGAGGCTTATGAGGACGCAATCTCGAAGACCGCCGCGGAGCAGGCGCCGTGGACGGTGGTCCCGGCGAACGCCAAGTGGTATCGCAATCTGGTGATCGCCGAATCGATCGTCGGAGCGCTGCGGGCGCACCGCAAGGAGTGGCGCAAAAAGCTGGAGCAAGTCGCCGCCGAGGCCAAGGCGGCGCTCGCGGCCTATCGGCGGCAGCGCAAGAACTAGATCCTATCCAGGTGAGGTGTCGGCGAAGGCCGGCCGCTCCAAGAGCTTCTGGTAATGCCGCGCCAGCACCGGATACTCGGCCGGCCAGTCGACGTTGCCCGGCTTGCGGAAGCCGAGCCAGCCGATGCAGCAGCCGAGCGCGACGTCGGCGAGCGAATAGCGCTCGCCCTGGCACCAGGTCCGGCCTTCCAGATCGGCGGCGAGGCGAGCGGTGGCGCGGCGCATGCGAGCGAGCTGCTTCTCGACCTGGAACCCATTGCGCACCAGGAGGCCGGCATCGAGCACGCCGTCGGCGAGCGCCTCCCAGCGGCGCACCTGCACGCGCTCGCGGAAATCGGCCGGGATCAGGCGATTGAGGGGCGAGGCGTGGTCGAGGAACTCGACGATGACACGCGAGTCGTAGAGCGCGGTGCCGTCGTCGAGCACCAGCGCCGGGATCTTGCCGAGCGGGTTGTGCGCGTTGACCGGGTTTTCCGCCGGCGCGACATCGACGAGCTCCACGTCGAAGTCGATCTTCTTCTCGGCCAGCACCACGCGCACCTTGCGCGTGTACGGGCTGGCGAGAGAAGCGAAGAGCTTCATCGGGGCGAGGCAAGCATCGGGATTGATACGATTATAGCGGCCCGATGCAGCTCCGCACCTTCCGCCGCAGCGCCGCAATCACCTCGTCTGCGAACCAGGGGTTCTTCTTCAGCCAGGCCTTGTTGCGCCAGCTCGGATGCGGCAGGACGAAAAACTCGGGCAGGTAATCGCGGAACGCGCGCACGGTTTCGCCGACGCTTTTCCTCCTTTTCGCTTTCAGGTAATACGCCTGCGCGTAGCTTCCGACGAGCAACGTCAACCGGATGTCGGGAAGCGCGGCGCGAAAGCGCGGCTGCCATTGCGGCGCGCATTCGCGGCACGGCGGCAAGTCGGCGCCCTCGACCGTGCCGGGATAGCAAAGGCCGGCCGGCACGATGGCGATGCGTGAGGTGTCGTAGAAGCGCGCGCGGTCGAGCCCCAGCCACTCGCGTAGCACGTCGCCGGAGGGATCGTTCCAGGGGATGCCGGTTTCGTGCACCCTGCGGCCGGGCGCCTGGCCGACGATCAGCAAACGCGCGCGGCGTCCGACGAGGAACACCGGCCGAGGCTCGAAGGGCAGTGAAGCGGCGCACAGTTTGCACGCGCGCGCCTCGGCACTCACCCGGGAAAGCGAAATCGCCATCCCCTTATAATAGAGGCCCATGCCCTCGCCGCTCGCCGCGCTCTCGCCGCTCGACGGGCGATACGCCAGGACCGCGGACCCGCTGCGCAGCTATTTCAGCGAGCAGGCCCTCATTCGCTACAGGGTGCGCATCGAGCTCGCCTGGCTCGAGGCGCTCGCCGCCGAGCGCTCGATCAAGGAATTGAAGCCCTTCTCCGCTCAGACCCGGGCCGCGTTCGAAAAGCTGATCGGGGGCTTCTCCGAGTCGGACGCCGAGAAAATCAAGCAAATCGAGGCCCAGACCAACCACGATGTCAAGGCGATCGAGTACTGGCTGAAGGGGAAGCTGGGCGAGAACGCCGAGGCGCAGCGCTCGCTCGAGTTCATTCATTTCGCCTGCACCTCCGAGGACATCAACAACCTGGCGTACGCGCTGATGGTGCGGGAGTCGCGCGACGCGGTCATGCTGCCGCGCCTGGACGAAATCGTCGAGGCGCTGAAGCGCTTGGCGCACCGCCACGCGGGCCTCGCGATGCTTTCTCGCACCCACGGCCAGGCGGCCACGCCGACCACGCTGGGAAAGGAGATGGCGAACTTCGCCTACCGCCTCGCCCGCGGGCGCAGCCGCATCGCCGAGGTCGGGGTGATGGGCAAGGCGAACGGCGCCGTGGGTAACTACAACGCCCACCTCATCGCCTATCCCGACTTCGACTGGGAGCGCTTCAGCCGCCGCCTGGTGGAGCGCCTCGGTCTCGAGTTCAACCCCTACACCACGCAGATCGAGCCGCACGACTGGCTCGCCGAGCTTCTCGACGCTTACGCGCGGGCGAACAGCATCGTGCTCGATCTCGATCGCGACCTGTGGGGCTACATCTCGCTCGGTTACTTTCGACAGAAGGCCAAAAAAGGCGAAGTGGGCTCCTCGACCATGCCCCACAAGGTGAACCCGATCGACTTCGAGAACTCCGAAGGCAATGCCGGCGTCGCCAACGCGCTGCTGCGCCACCTCGCCGACAAGCTGCCGGTGTCGCGCTGGCAGCGCGATCTCTCGGACTCCACCGCGCAGCGCAACCTCGGCACGGCGCTGGGACACGGCCTGCTCGCCTATGCTTCATGCCTGCGGGGACTCGCCAGGCTCGAGGCCGATCCGGAGCGCCTTGCCGGCGACCTGGAGGCCAACTGGGAGGTGCTCGCCGAAGCGGTGCAGCAGGTGATGCGCCGCCACGGCGTGCCCGAGGCCTACGAGAAACTCAAGGACATGACCCGCGGCCGGCGCCTCGACCGCGCGCAGCTCGCCGCTTTCGTCAGGGCGCTCGCGATTCCGGAGGAGGCGAAGAAGCGCCTCCTCGCCCTGACGCCGGCCAAGTACACCGGCCTCGCCGCCGAGCTCGCCAAGCGCGTCTAGAGTTTTTCCCGAGAACAGTCGAATGATCTACGCCGCGACGATTTTTTTGTCCTCGTTTTTGCTTTTTCTGGTGCAGCCCCTGATCGCGAAGCTGATCCTGCCCTGGTTCGGCGGCAGCGCGGCGGTGTGGACGACCTGCATGCTGTTCTTTCAGGCACTGCTCCTGGCCGGCTACGGCTATGCTCACCTCCTCGAGAAAAAGCTGGGACGGGGCCGGCTCAAGCCGATCATCCATTCGGCGCTTCTCGCCGCGGCGGTAGCGACGCTGCCGATCTCTCCGTCGGAGGCGTGGAAGCCGGGCGGCGATGAAGAGCCCATCAGCCGCATCCTGTTCCTCCTCGGCATATCGGTCGGGCTGCCGTACCTCCTCGTCGCCTCCACCAGCCCGTTGCTCCAGGCCTGGTTCGCGCGCGCCCGGCCGGGCGCGAACCCGTACCGGCTGTTCGCCGTCTCGAACCTCGCCTCCCTCATCGCGCTCGTGGGCTATCCGTTCCTGGTCGAGCCTTTTCTCGCCGCGCATGAGCAGGTGAAGCTCTGGTCGTGGCTCTTCGTCGCGTTTGCAGTGCTGTGCGCCGTGGTGGCCTGGCGAACGCCGCGCACCCCGGTCGAAGTCGAAACTGCGCCCGTCGCAGCGCCGGTCGCCCACCAGCAGGTCGGGCTATGGCTCGCGCTTTCGGCCACCGGCTCGGTCCTTCTGCTCGCGACCACCAATCACCTCACGCAGAACGTCGCCTCGATCCCGCTTCTTTGGCTCGCGCCCCTCACCCTCTATCTCCTCACCTTCATCATCGCCTTCGAGGGACGCAACTGGTACCGGCCGCAGTTCGTATGGCCGTTCGTACTGGCGTGGCTCGGTGGAATGGCGTGGCTGCTCGTCGATTCGGATTACCACTACAACCTGCCGCTGCAGCTCGGCATGTTCCTTCCGGGACTCTTCCTGGGCTGCCTCTTCTGCCACGGCGAGATCTACCGGCTGCGGCCCGAGCCGCGGCAGCTCACCAAGTTCTACCTCGTGGTCTCGGCCGGCGGGGCGCTTGGCGGCCTGTTCGTGGCAGTGGTCGCGCCGCTAGTGTTCGATGCCTATTACGAGCTCGGCATCGGCATGACGGTGCTCGCGCTGCTCGCGGCTACACGCTTCGCCCAGCTCGGCCGCTTCCAGAGCCTCGCGAGCCTCGCGGTCCTGATGGGCGTCGCGGCCTGCGCCGCTTACGATGCGTTCTCGTACCACCGCGACGTGCGCGTGTCCGAGCGCGGGTTCTATGGCGTGCTGCGGGTGAAGGAGTATGGCTCCCCCGGCGAGCAGGGACACCTGCGCCGCCTGGTGCACGGCACCATCATGCACGGCGAGCAGTACCTCGAGCGGCGCCGGTTCATCACCACCTACTATCAGGAGACCTCGGGCATCGGCGTCGCGATCAAGTCGCGCCAGGGGCACGGCGCGATCCGCGTCGGCGTCATCGGCCTGGGCACCGGAACCATCGCGGCGTACGGCAGGCCCGGCGACGTCTACCGCTTCTACGACATCGACCCGCGCGTGGTGCAGCTCGCGAGGCGGGAGTTCAGCTTCCTCGCCGACAGCCCGGCGAAGCTCGAGATCGCGCTGGGCGATGCGCGGCTCACGCTCGAGCGAGAGCCGCCGCAGAACTTCGACGTGCTCGCGGTCGACGCCTTCTCGAGCGACGCCATCCCGGTGCATCTCATCACCCGCGAGGCGCTCGGCATCTATCTCAAGCACGTGAAGGCCGACGGTATCGTGGCCTTCCATGTCTCCAACCGCTTCCTCGACCTCATCCCGGTCGTGGCGCGCATCGCCAAGGAGCAGGGCGCGCATGCGGTGCTGGTGAACGACGATCCGGACGACGAGGACGAAAGCCTGCGCTCGCGCAGCGACTGGGTGCTGGTGTCGCGCGACCCGGCCGCGCTCGAGCGCGAGCCGATCGTCGAGGGTGGCGGCCAGCAAGCCGAGGACCAGCCGAGCTGGCGTACCTGGACCGACGACTACTCCAACCTCATTCAAATCCTGAAATAGAAAATCGGGGTCTGACCCGAAAAAAGAAAATGGTGACAGTCACCATTTCTCTCTGACCCGCGATCTAAGATCCCTGGTCGGGATCCTCGTCTTTGCGCGGCGCCCGGATAAAGTGCTCGCGTCTAACGCCGAGCCACATGAGCAGCGGACTCGCCACTAGCACCGAAGAGTAGATACCGAAGCAGATCCCGATGGTGAGCGCCAGCGCAAAGTAGTGCAGCGCCGGGCCACCCCAGAAGAGCATCGTGGTCGCCATTAGTTGCGTGCACGCGTGGGTGATGATGGTCCGCGAAATGACTCCGGTAATCGCCGAATCGATCACCTCAGGCGTCGAGGCGCGGCGCATCTTCCTGAAGTTTTCGCGCACGCGATCGAACACGACCACCGATTCATTCACGGAATAGCCCAGGATGGCGAGAACTGCGGCGAGCACCGGCAGCGAAAACTCCCACTGGAAGAAAGAGAAGCATCCCAGGATGATGACCACGTCGTGCAGGTTGGCGATGATGGCCGAGAGTCCGAATCTCCACTCGAAGCGCGCCGCGAGATAAGCGACGATGCCAACAGCAGTGGTCGCCAGCGCCAGGGCACCGTACTCCGCCATCTGGCTTCCGATTTGCGGACCGACGAACTCAGCGCGCCGCAGTTTGCCGTCGTAGTCGTCGATGACGATTGCCTTGGTGAGCCGCTCAGCCACCACTTGTGGGGTCAGCTCGGGGTTCGGCTGACGAGGTACCTCGACGACGAACGAACGCTGGTCAGGTTCCTGTTTCACGACTGATTTTTCGAGCCCCAATCCTTCGACGATCTCGCGCAGGCGTTGCAGGTTTCTCGGTGTTGGATATCGGATATTGAGTCTGGTGGCAGCGCCATCGGACTTGTCGTCGACCTTCCCTCGGAACATCGGGAAGGCCAGCTTGAACATTGCGTCGTCCGCGACGTTGGCGCTCTTCTCGCCTTTCCTTAGCGGAATGCGAATCAGCACATCCGAGGCTGTTCCATAGTTCTGCACTTGATTGTCCGGATAGCCCGCTTTGGACAGCGTCGAGCGAAGTCCTTCGACGTCAGCCGGCCGGAGATACTGCACCTCCATGGCCGTGCCCCCAGTGAACTCGATCGAAAAGTGCAGGCCTCTCGTGGCAAGGAAATAGACCGCCGCGATGAACGTCATCAGGGAGATGACGTTGAAGATCAGCGCATACCGCATGAACGGTATGGTTCGCCGGATCTTGAAGAACTCCATTGAAAGCCGGGGTCAGGCCCGAGAAAGAAGCAATCGGGCTCTGACCCCGATTCTTAGGCTGCGCCCAATTTTCAGACGACGGCGCCCTCGTGCTCGTCGCGGCCGCGCTCCTTGCGCGCGGCCTTGACGAACTGCTCCCGGCTCGCGCCAAGCCACATGAGGAGCGGGCTCGCCACCAGCACCGAGGAGTAGATGCCGAAGCAGATGCCGATGGTGAGCGCGAGCGCGAAGTAGTGCAGCGCCGGGCCGCCGAAGAGGAGCATGGTGGTGACCATCATCTGGGTGCACAGGTGGGTGATGATGGTCCGCGAGATCACTCCGGTGATGGCCGAATCGATCACCTCGGTGGTCGAGGCCTTGCGCATCTTGCGGAAGTTCTCCCGCACCCGGTCGAACACCACCACCGACTCGTTCACCGAGTAGCCCAGCACTGCGAGCACCGCGGCGAGCACCGGCAGCGAGAAGTCCCACTGGAAGAAGGCAAAGCACCCCAGGATGATGACGACGTCGTGCAGGTTGGCGATGATTGCCGACAAGCCGAAGCGCCACTCGAAGCGGATCCACAGGTACAGCACGATGAACACCGCGGTGGTCAGCAGCGCGAGCGCGCCGTACTCGACCAGCTCCTTGCCCACCTGCGGGCCGACGAACTCGACCCGCCGCAGCTCAGCGCTCGCGTCCTGCTCCTTCAGCGCCGCGTGCACCTTCTGCGAGAGATCCGCGCTCGACTGGTTCTTCTCGAGGTGCAGCCGCAGCAGCACGTCGCGCGACGAGCCGAAGTTCTGCACCTCGGCCTTGTAGCCCGCCTTGTCGAGCGTCTGGCGGATCTTCTCGATCTCCGCCGGCCGGGAGTACGCGACCTCCATCAGTGTGCCGCCGGTGAACTCGATCGAGAAATTGAGCCCGCGATGCAGCAGGAAAAACACGGCGGCGAGGAACGTGACGAGCGACAGCACGTTGAACACCAGCGCGTGCCGCATGAACGGGATGGTGCGCCGGATCTTGAAGAATTCCATGCGCTTAGCTCCAGGCGTTTCTTGCCGGTCTCATTTCCAGGCCGTGTTGCCGATGGCGAGTCGGGCGAGCCGGCGCCGGTGGCCGTAGAGCAGGTTCACCATGGCGCGCGACACCATCACGGCCGAGAACATCGAGGTGAGGATGCCGAGGCAGTGCACCACGGCGAAGCCGCGCACCGCGCCCGGCACCATGAGCAGCGACAGCCCGACGATGAAGGTGGTGACGTTGGAGTCGAGGATCGTGGCCCAGGCGCGCTCGTACCCCGCCGCGATCGCCGCCTGCGGGGTGGCGCCGCCTCGCAGCTCCTCGCGGATGCGCTCGTTGATGAGCACGTTCGCGTCGATCGCCATGCCGAGCGTGAGCGCGATGGCCGCGATGCCCGGCAGCGTCAGGGTCGCCTGCAGGAGCGAAAGCAGCGCCACCAGCAAGAGCAGGTTCACGCCGAGCGCAACCGAGGAAATCAGCCCGAAGAGCACGTAGTAGACCGACATGAACACCACGATGGCGACGAAGCCCCATTTCGTGGCGTTGAACCCCTTCTCGATGTTGTCGCGCCCCAGGCTCGGCCCGATGGTGCGCTCCTCGATGATTTCCATCGGTGCCGCGAGCGCACCGGCGCGGATGAGGAGCGCGAGGTTGTTGGTCTCCACCGGCGTGAACGAGCCCGTGATCTGGAAGCGGCTGCCGAACTCGCCCTGGATCGTGGCGACCGAGATTGCCTCGCCCTTGCCCTTCTCGAACAGCACGATGGCCATCAGGCGCTTGAGGTTCTCGCGCGTGGTGTTGCGCATGGCGCGGCCGCCCGCCTGGTCGAGCTCGACAGCCACCGCCGGCCGATGGTCCTGGTCGAAGGTGGCCTGCGCGCCGACGAACTGGTCGCCGGTGACGATGACCTGCTTCTTGGTCGGGACCTGGCCGACGCTGCCGTCGCGGCGGCGCTCCGGGAACACGTCGGTGCCGATGGTGTTGCCGCTACTCATCGCCTGCTCGTCCACCAGGCGCACCTCCAGCGTCGCCGTGCGGCCCAGGATCTCCTTGGCGCGCGCGATGTCCTGGACGCCGGGCAGCTGCACCACGATGCGATCGGCACCCTGCTGCTGGATGACCGGCTCGGCCACGCCGAGCTCGTTGACCCGATTGTGCAGGGTGCTGATGTTCTGCTGGACCGCCGTCTCCTGGACGCGCTTGAGCACCTCGGGGCGCAGCGTGCCCACGAGCAGCAGGTCCTGGCCGTCGTCGCGCTCGGCGAGCGCGAGGTCGGGGATGCTCGCGAGGATGGCGCCGCGAGCCGCCTCGCGCGTGGCCGGGTCGCGGAAGCGCACCCGGATCGCCTGCCCTTCGCGCGTCACGCCACCGTGCCGGATGTTCTTCTCGCGCAACTGGCTGCGCACGTCGGCCGCGAGGTTCTCGATGCGCTTGAGGCTCGCCGCGGGCATGTCGATCTGCAGGAGGAAGTGCACGCCGCCGCGCAGGTCGAGGCCCAGGTACATGGGCAGCGCATGGATCGCGGCCAGCCAGTTCGGCGAGGCCGGCAGCAGATTGAGCGAGACGGTGTAGGTCTTGTCGGACGGATCGGGATTGAGCGCCGTGTCGAGGATGTCTCTCGCCTT